>DATIPQ010000053.1 GCA_035471785.1 Acidobacteriota bacterium | reverse complement strand
CGGGCTAATCCTGTGGGGAGATGAGCACAGCACCCGACATCAGACCCGTCTGGGCGTCCGTCGTGGCAGGAGCACTCTTGCGGCGATATGCAATACTGACCGGATGAGGACTCTCGATCTTGGCCGGTGGGCGCTGATTGGTTTATTGGCAACGGTTCCGGGCTGCCTGGGTCCTTCAGCCGACGAGCGGCTGGACCGGTTGGTGCGCCTTTATGTCGACTATTTTTGGGAGATTCATCCCGAGACCGCCACCTCTCAGGGCATTCACCTCTTCGACCATGCCTTGGCGCCCACCTCGCAGCAGGACTTGCAGGCTCAGGCCGAGCGCCTGCGCCAGTTTCAAGTGCGCTTCCAGGACATATCGCCTTCCTCTCTCAGCATCGATCAGCGCGTCGACCAGACCTTGATCCTTTCCGAAATCGACGTGCGACTGGCGGAAATGGAAGAGCTTGAGCTGTGGCGGCGCGATCCCTTGCGTTACGTTCCCTTCCAGGCCCTTCAGAGCCTGGTGGTTTCGCGTCACGCCCCTCCGCTGAGCCGCGCCCCTCAGCTTCTTTCGCGCTTGCAGGAAGTCCCCCGGGTTGTGGAAGACGGCAAAAAGAACCTTGACAATCCGCCTCGTCTGTTGACTCAGATGGCCATCCGGACGGCCCGCTCGGTGCTTCCCTTCTACCGCGACTCCATCGCCGCCTTCGCCCGCCGGGCTCCCAGCTATCAGGATCAACTGAACGAGGCCGGCCTTGGGGCCGCCGAAGCGCTCAGCGACTACGCCGCCTTCCTGGAAAGCGAGCTGCTGCCCCGTTCCCAGGGCGAGCTGGCCGTCGGACGCGAGATGTACGACTTCTATCTGCGGCGGCGCCACCTGCTCGACCTGGACGCCGACCAGCTCCTGGAGCTGGGTCAACAAGCCTTTGACGAGACGCTGGCCCAACTGCGCCAGGTTGCAAGCCAAATCGATCCCGACAAGACCTGGCAGGAGATCACTCAGGACCTGCGCCGTCTCCATCCGCCCCGCAGCCGCCTGCTGGACGCCTACTGCAGCGAAATCCAGCGCAGCCGGGGCCACGTGCGCGAGCATTACCTGGTGTCGCTGCCCCTAAGAGAGCAGGTCCGCTGTCTCGACACCCCTCCCTCCCAGAGGGCGTTTTCGCCCTTCGGCACTTTCCGCAGACCCGCTCCTTTCGAGGACGAAAAGACAGGTTACCTGCTGCTCCATCCCATCGACCCCTCGCTGAGCGACGAGGAGGCCGAGGAAGTGCTGCGCCACCACGACTACACCTGGATCAGCGTCATCGCACCCCACGAAGCCTATCCCGGGCATCACGTGCAAGCCCTCAAGGCCCAGCAGAATCCGCGCCTGTTGCGCAAGATCTACTCCTCGCCGGTCTTCTCCGAGGGATGGGGACTCTATTGCGAAGAGCTGGCCTATGAAACCGGCTTTTTCCGCGATCCGCTGCCCACCCGGCTGACCCAACTGCGCCTGCGCCTGTGGAGGGCGGCCCGGGTCATCCTCGACGTCAAGCTGCATACGGGCCAGATCAGCTATGAGGATGCGCGGCGGTTCCTGGTCGAGCAGGTGCTCTTCGAGGAAGAGGCCAGCGCCGGGGAAGTCAACATCTACGTGCAGCGCCCCACCTACGTGATCTCCTACCTGGTGGGATTTCAGGAGTTGATGAAGATGAGGCGCGAATACCGGCAGCGCAAGGGCGAGCGCTTCAGCCTCAGGGAGTTCCACGACCGGCTGCTCTCTCAAGGCTCGCTTCCCATCCCCCTGGCCCGTCAACTGCTTTTCCGAGAGTTCGATTGAGGTTTGGCGGCACTCGTTCCACCCGCAAGATGCCTCCTACCGAATTGATGATCCGCAGGTCGCCGTCGTCGGCCGGCAGGTCCTGCACCCGCAGGACGCCCTGGCGGATGGCGCCACGGGCCAGCAAGCGCTCTCTCATGGTACCCGCCAGCAGTCCGCACTCGACGGGGGGCGTCATCCAAACACCGCCGCGGCGCACCAGCAGATTGCCCTTGGCCGATTCGGTCAGTTCTCCCCGCCGGTTGAAGAGGATGACGTCGTCGCATTGCGGATGGGCCTGCAAAGCCCGCTGATAGACCTGACGGCAGGTGGTCTTGTGGAAGAGGAAAGGATCGTCCTCGTCCACGGGGTGCCGGGCCAGGGCGATCCTCAGGGGACGCTTGATCTCTCTGGCGGCCAACGGCGAGGCCTGGCAATGCGCGCTTCCCCGCCGGTCGAGCAGCAAGCGCAGCCGGTGAGGAGCATCCGGGAGTTGCCGGCAAGTCTCGCGCAGGACGTCCACGACCTCCCGTCGCCGCATGGGATAGCCGAAGTAGCGGGCCGAATCGGCCATGCGGTCGAGGTGTTCCTGAAGCAGAAAGACCTTGCCGCGGCGCCACAAGAGCGTCTCCAAAAGCTCGAAGTCAGGACGCTCTTTGGTCAGCACCTCGGCTTTGAGCAGGCATTCCCGGTACTCGGAATCGGCATCGGAGTCGGCCACGATGCCGCTGCCCACTCCGTAGACGGCTTGCCCGCTCAGGCGGTCGATGGTGACGGTGCGGATGGCCACGTTGAACTGAGCCCGCCGTCCGGGACCCAGATAGCCGATGCAGCCGGTGTAGATGCCGCGGTTGTGATCTTCCAGCCGGTCGATCAAGCGGCAAGCGGCAACCTTGGGCGCCCCGGTAATGGAAGCCGGAGGAAAGGCCGCCGACAGCAGTTGGGCGGTGCTGGCCCGGGTACGTGCCGAAACCGACGACGTCATCTGCCACAGGGTGGGATAGCGCTCGCTGCGGAACAACTCCTCCACCTCGACGCTGCCGGTTTGGGCCACCCGTCCCAGATCGTTGCGCATCATGTCCACGATCATCAGGTTCTCGGCCCGGTTTTTCTCGGAGGCCAGCAGCCATTCGGACTGCCGCTGATCTTCGCCCGAGGTGCGTCCGCGAGCCGCCGTTCCCTTCATGGGACGGGTGAGGACGCGCTGGCCGTGACGCCACAAGAAGAGTTCGGGCGATGCGCTGCACACGGCCCATTCGCGCTCTTCCACGAAGGCGCAGCAAGAGGCTTGCTGAGCCTGCGCCATGGCCGCGAAGAGGTGGCGTGGAGAGCCGCTGAAGCGGGTCCGCAGAGGGAAGGTCAAGTTGACCTGATAGGCTTCTCCCTCGGCGATGGCGCGCTGCACCTCCCCCACTTTCCGCCGGTAGGCATCCCGGTCCAGGGCCGGCTCCCAGTGCAGCCGGACAGGCGCGTCCTCGGCCTTAACCTCCTCCCAGCCGACACGACGCGGAGGGTCGCAGAAAATGACGTGGCCGGCGGGCAAAAGACCCGCTGGGCGGACAGGAAAGGCGCTGTCGAAGCCGCTGGCGCACTCGAAGGCCAGCAGCACCACGGCGAAGCAGCCCTGGGCTTCCACTTCCCTTTCGGCCTCCTCCAGTCCCGCCGGCACCTGCCGGGGACGCCAAATCGAGCGCTTGCCTAGAGGGGTGAAAAGCAGCCACTCCCCGCTGGGGTAGTCCTGCAAGACGATCTGCCCATCCATCCGGTTATGCTACTCGAATTTGCGTTCAGCAGTTAAAGGAACGGCTAGGGCGACATGATCATGTCGCGGCCCAGCGTGATGGTGATGATGGAGTCCTTCTCGAAGACCACGACGTTTTTCTCGAAGAGGCCGAAGAAGGCCTTCAACCCTTCGCTTATCACATCTCCGGCGTCCACGATGGGATCTTCTCCTTCGGATTCCTCGGCCAGGGGACCTTCTTTGGATTGGATAGCGGCCGAAAGCTGGAAGCGGCGGTTGTCGGGCAGGATCAGGGTCTCGCAGTCCACCGCGATGCGGAAGTCACCGGCCTTTTCGCCCAGCAGGGTGACGCGTCCCAGAATCTGCGATCCGGGGGGGATCACGACGCGGTCGTCGACCGTGACGGGAACCGTCACTTCGCCGTAAAAGCGCTCCTCCGCCCTCAGTTTGCTGCTGTCCAACTCCCGCCCCAGGCGGACGAAGAGCTCGGTTCCTTGCGGTATGGTGGCCTTGTGGGGCTGCACCCATGCGGGCGCCGGAGTCAGCAGCAATGAGAGCAGGGGGACGCAACCTAGGACCTTGATACACATCATTAGAGATTTTAGAGGAATTTCCTTTTCAGCGGGTTCAGGCCATGATCGAGATCAACTCCAATCTGAGCATCCCCGAAAGCGAGATCAGCTTCAAGGCCTCTCGAAGCGGGGGGCCGGGGGGCCAAAACGTCAACAAGGTCAGCACTAAGATGACCCTGTCCTTCGACGTTGAAGCCTCCTCGTCTCTGAGCGATGCCCAGCGCAAGCGCATCCGTCACCGGCTGGGCAACCGCATCAGCAAGGAAGGCCTGCTGCTGATCGAGAGTCAAGAGCACCGCAGCCAGCACGCCAACCGTCAGGCCGCCCTCGTCCGCTTCGCCAATCTCATGGCCGCCGCCCTCAAGAAGCGCAAGCCGCGCAAGAAGACCCGCATCAGCAAGGCGGCTCAGGAAAGACGGCTGAAAGAGAAGTCCCGCCGCGCCGAGATCAAGAAGCTGCGGCAGAATCCCAACCCATGAGGAACCGATGATTCAAGGCAAAGCAGTCCGCCGGTACCGGCAACCCGATAAAGAGATCGAATCCCTCTTGGTAGAGCGCTGGTCGCCGCGCTCCTTCAGCGGCCGGCCGGTCAGCCAAGACGACCTGACGACCCTTTTCGAGGCGGCCCGCTGGGCTCCCTCCTGCTATAACGAGCAGCCCTGGCGCTTCCTTTACGCCCATCGCCAGAGCCCTCACTGGGAGCGCTTCTTTTCGCTCTTGGCGGAAGGCAATCAGGCATGGTGCGCCAAGGCGGGGGTCCTGCTGGTGCTTCTTTCGTCACGCCGTTTTGAGCGCAACGATAAACCCAACGCCAGTCACTCCCTGGACGCCGGCTCAGCCTGGCAGAACCTGGCCCTGCAGGCCACCCGCATGGGATTGGCCGCCCATGCCATGGCGGGCTTCGACAAGGACAAGGCGGTCGAAGAACTGGGCGTCCCCGAAGACTTTCAGGTGGAGTGCATGATCGCCGTGGGTCATCCGGCGCCGGCCGAGGAACTTCCCGAGAAGCTGCGGGAGCGGGAGAAACCCAGCGGACGCAAGGCCGTCTCGGAGTTCGTACGGGAAGGCAACTTCGACTTCTGAGCAGCAACGGCTGCGGAATCAAAGCACCCGGGTGAGAATCAGGGTGAGGTCGTCGCGTTGATGCTCGGTGCCCGAGAACTCGTGGACCGCTTCGATGACGCTGTCGATGACCTCCTGCAGCGGCTTGTCGAAGTTGCGGCGCAGCACCTGGCGCAGACGCTCCTCCCCGAATTCGTCCTCGCTGCTGTTCATGGCCTCGGTGATTCCGTCGGTGAAAAACACTACCATGTCCCCCGGAAAGAGCTGGCACACGCCTTTCTGATAGGCCGCGTTGGCGAAGACCCCCAGCACGGTGCCTCCCGCCTGAAGCCGCTCCAGCCCTTTCTCCTCGAGTTCGGGATTGTAGCCGCGGCGCAGGACCATGGGAGGAAGGTGCCCGGCGTTGACGTAGGTCAACTGACGGCGGTAGTCGTCGTAGAGTCCGTAGAAGAAGGTGACGAAGCGGCTGGAGTCGGTCGAGGTGGTGATCAGCCGGTTGACGTCAGCCATCATGGCGTCCAGCGAATCGACGTGCTGGGGAGCGTAGCTCTGCAGGCACCCCTGCAACGAAGCCATCAGCAAGGCCGCCGAGACGCCCTTGCCGGAGACGTCCCCCAGGGCGATGCCCAGGCGTTCGTTGTCGAGTCCGATGAAGTCGTAGTAGTCGCCCCCCACGCCGCTGGCCGGAAAGCACACCGCGGCGCTTTCCAAAGTTTCCAGATGGGGAAACTTTTGGGGCAGCAGGCGCCGCTGCACGGCTGCGGCGTAACTCAGCTCCTGCTCGAAGTCCCGGTCGGCTTCGCCTCCTTTCTCGTTGCGCCGCTTGCGTTCGCGCCGGGGACGTCCCCGGGCCACCGCGCTCTCAACCGAGGCGATCAGCTTCTCGTTCTGCCAGGGCTTGAGAATGAAGTCGGTGGCGCCCTCCTTGATGGCCCGGACCGCCATTTCGACGTCGCCGAAGGCGGTCATCAGAATCACCACCGCATCAGGGTTGATTTCCAGGATGGTCTTGAGCCACTGGAATCCTTCCTTGCCGCTCGTGGTGCCGCCCGTGAAGTTCATGTCCAGGAAAATGGCGTCGAAGGTCTCTTCGTCCAGAATCTGCGGAATACGCTCGGGGAGGCTTTCCGTGCGGATACGCTCGACTTGCCGTTTGAGCAGGATTTCGGCCGCGAAGAGGATGCCCTCGTCATCGTCAATGAACAGAACTCTGCCGCCGGATTTGGCCATGAACTCCTTGCTCCCGGCCCCTCTGCAAGCTATGCAGGAGGCACTGAATCAATAACAAAAATCGACCGATTTGGGAAGCCGCCGATCGTCCGAAAGGATGAACCGATAGGTCGTGACATGCATCGTAATAAAGAAGAAGCAACCAGACTCGGAGGTCGTAACCGTGAACTTGTCGCTTTCGCTATCGAACTCGCATCGTCTCCGGGGAACAGCCGTTTGGTGGCTGCTCCTCATCCCCTTGCTGGCCGCCTTCCCGATGAGCTTTGCCCTGGCTCAAAGTGAAGACGAGAAGGCGCCGGTAATCGTTCCCAATACCCCCTACTACGAACCCCAGCCTGACTTGATCCCGCCGGCTCCGCGCCCGACCGCCGCCGCTTCTCAGGCTGTTGCGCCGGCCCCCGCCGGTGCCCCGTCGGCCTTCGTCATCCCCAGCGGATCGAACGTGGCCATCGAATTCGACGAAGAACTCGAGTTCGGAGATCGAGGTACCTTCTTCCAGGCCGCCTTAGCCGAGGATCTGAAGGCCGATAAGCAACTGGTCGCACCCAGGGGTACGCCCGTCCGGGGGGAAATCTATCGTGATCCGTCCAACAGCAGGCTGGCCATCGAACTCACCGACTTGAAGTTGGGCCATGACTGGCAGCCGGTCTACACCGAGCCGCTCAAGGCCGAAGCCAAGAAGAAAGGCTCGGGATTCTGGAAGAAGTTTCTCACGGGAGTGGGCGTCGCCGGCGTGGTGGCCGGTCGAGCGCTGGAGGCCAGTAACCGCCCAAGGTTCGGCGGATGCGGCCGCCGCGTCAACCCCTCGCTGGGAAAGGCCGCCATCGCCACTGGAGCCCAAGTGGGCGGCGCCCTGCTGCTGACCCGCCAGATTTATGGCGGCCGCGGGGGCCCTGCCTACAAGATCAAGAAGGGCACAGAGTATAGCTTCACCCTGGAAGACGACCTGCACATCCGCTAGGGCCACGAGGTGGCCGACACGTTCACACACGGTTCAAGTTCCAGCGACCGCGCTGAAGGCCTAATGGCTCTCGGCGGTATGAGGCTGCTCGCTATTTTTTTGGGCCGGAAGTGGGCCAAGGCCCGCCAAAGGGATTGCATGCGGCGAAAAAATAGGTATTCTTACAGGTTGGGAGGATTGAGTGATGTACAAGATCTTCACGACCGCAGTGGGGCTACTTTCCATCTTCGCAGTCACGCAGGGGGCCTTGGCGCAGGATGCCCCGGTCGCTCCTTCGGGAGCCGAGGCCGAGGCTGAACTTTCCATCGATCTGCCGGAACTGCCGGCCTTCGAGCTGCCCGACCTGACGGGGGAAATGCGCTCCTTGGAGGAACTCAAGGGGCGCGTGACCATGGTCAACTTCTTTTTCCCCTCCTGCGTCGGCTGCAATCAAGAACTTCCTTTTCTCAAGCGCCTCTACGAGAAATACCGCGACTTCGGCTTCTCCCTCATCTCCATCAACATCCATCCAGCGCAGAACCGGCAGTTGACCCGCTGGGCCCAAAAGGGGGGTTACAGCCACCCCATTCTGCGCACGGAAAGCGATGCCTGGCGCAAAGCATTCCGGGTGGAGGGCACACCTACCAACTGCCTGCTGGGCGACGACAACACCATGCTTAAGCGCTACGAAGGGTATAGTCCGCACAACCTGGAGCGCATGGAAGAGGCCGTCCGCCGCATGCTGGGACTGGACAAGTAAACGGCAGCACTTACCCGCCGGGGAGTCAAGCGATGGGAAATCTCGTCCACACTTCGAAAATGCGCATTTACCAGGAAAAGCGTCCAAACCGGCGGGTGGAACTGGAGGGATTCGACCGCCCCATCCGTTTCGGCGTCCACAGCGGCATCGCCGCCTTCTACGGACTGACTCCCGAGGAGGAGCACCCCGCCACCCTCGACCACCTGGTGGCGGCCGTCGGCGGCTGACTGACCGGCACTCTTGCCGGCGCGCTGGCAGCGCGTCAAATCCCCAGTCATCCCGACAAGCTCTACTCCGAGGTGGAAGGCGACATCGAAGAGGTGGACGGTGTCATGCGCATCACCGAGATCCGCGTCCGCTATCACCTGCGCGTTCCCGAAGGCAAAATGGAAGCAGCGCAACGGGCGGTTGAGCGGCATCCCGTCAAGTGTCCCGCCGCCATGAGCGTCGAGGGCTGCATCCGTCTTCACATCGAGGCTGAGTACCAGGAAGAGTAACCGCCCCCAGCGCGGGCTAGGGCAGTTCAGGTTTGGGGAAGGAACCCTCGGCCATGGCCAGCCTGTGGATCTCCATTTCAAGCCGCCCGGCTTGCACGGCCGGGTCCTGGCGCGAGGCCTGGCGGGCCTCTTCTACCGAGTCCATGGTGAGCACGAAGATGCCGCGCAGGCTGTCGCCGTCGAGGAAGGGCCCGGCCACCAGCAGTTGACCGGCTTCGGCCATCTTGCGGATGTTGGCCAGGTGAGCGGCCTGCAGTTCGCGCGCCTCCTCGCCCTGGAATGCATCGGCCTTGGGTCCGCGCTTGAGCAGCACCAGTTGGTATTCCTTCATGGGATCAGGCTGACCGGGATTCTCGCTCGCCCACTGCTTGTAGCCGTCGCCGATCCCCTCGGGGCCCCACCAGGTCAAGATTCGCACCTGCAGCAGTCCGGCCCTGACAGCCGGATCGGATGTGGCGGCCTGGCGGGCTTGCTCCAGGCTGGTTGTTCGGTAGATGGCGATGCCGCGCAATTCGCCGGCCTCGATCAGGGGTCCGGAAGCCACCAGCCGTCCCTCCTCCCACTGCCGGCTCAAATGAGCCACGTGGGCCTGCATGATCTCTCCGCTCTCCTGCTCGCTCAGCTCTGCTGAACCTGCTTTGAGAAAGACAAAGTAGTAGCTGGCCATTCCCGGCGGGGGCTCCTGCGCCTGAAGCGCCAAGAAACCCAGCAAAAACGGCAGGCTGACAAGTATGAGATAACGAAGCGATTTCATAGATCTCCCCCAGGTCCTCTTGCGGAGACGCAAGGACGGATGACAGGTTCCAGATGTTAGTGAGACGCGAATCCGGCCTCACGCGACCAGCATGACCTGGCGCACCATTCCCTGTATTGGAAAAATCTGACCGTGTCGAATCGCTCGTTAAGAGACGTCGCTCTCAGTGGTGGGTTTCGCCCGCGCCGGTGCGACGGGCGCCCGAAGTCGAGTGATTGGTCACCGAGGGGTCCTCGTGACCGAACTTGGAGCGTTGCTTCTCCAAGTGAGCCCGGGCAGCGGCTTGCTGTTGCTCCACCAATTGGCAAGATTGGAAGCGTTGCAAAAATCCGCGTGACATGGGAGCTACTCCTTTCTCAACTCCTGCGGCAGGAATCGGCCGGCAAAGCCCGCATCCGAAGACTATAACGGTCGACACCGACTTTCTTCCTCAAAAGTCTCGTCCGGAAAGACGCTTCTTATCAAGATGCCGTAAAGAGCCCGAGAGTCGCAAAAATGCGTAAAAAATCGCAAATACTCGTCCGCGGGGGGGCCTTTTCGTCAAGTACGCTATAATGGTCGGCTTATGGCCAAGGTCGGATTCGTCAGTCTGGGATGTCCCAAAAACCTCGTCGACAGCGAAGTCATGCTGGGCTTGTTGGCGCGGGTGGGGCACCAGATCACCCATCAAGCCGAAGAGGCTGAAATCCTGGTGGTCAACACCTGCGGTTTCATCGAGAGCGCCCAGCAGGAGTCTATCGACACCATCCTGGAGATGGCGCGCTACAAAGAACAGGGGCGTTGCCGGCAGTTGGTGGTGGCCGGCTGTCTGGTCGAGCGTTTCCGCAAGCAGCTTCAAGAACAGATTCCCGAGGTGGACGCGGTTGTGGGGACGAACGAGATTCCCCGCATCCTGCAGGTGTGCGGTCCAGCCCGGGGCCGGGCCGCCCCCGTGCCGCACTACGAAGAGCGCGAACTTTTTCTTTACGACGACGCTGATCCGCGCCTCCTCACAACTCCCCGCCACAGCGCCTACATCAAGATCGCCGAGGGCTGCGACCATCCTTGCACTTTCTGCGTCATCCCCCAGATGCGGGGAAGATTCCGCAGCCGTCCCATGGACTCCGTGGTGCGCGAAGCGGAACGCCTGGCCCAAGGCGGCGTCCGCGAAATCAACCTGGTCGGACAGGACACCACCATGTACGGGTGGGACCGGGGAGACCGCCGGGGATTGGCCCGCCTGCTGCGCAGGCTGGGTCAAGTCGAGGGCATCTCCTGGGTGCGCTTCCTCTACGCCTATCCCAACAACATCTACGACGAACTGCTGGACGCCATGCGCGAAACCGAGGCGGCTTGCCGTTATATCGACGTGCCCTTGCAGCACGCCTCCAAGAACATGCTCAGCCGCATGAAAAGAGGCGGTCATCGCGGGTCTCTGCTGCGGCTTCTGGAGCGGATTCGCAAGCGGGTCCCCGGCGCGGCCGTCCGCACCACCGTGATCGTGGGATTCCCGGGAGAGACGGAGGAGGACTTCGAGGAGCTGCTCGACTTCGTACGCCAGGCGCGCTTCGAGCGCCTGGGGGCCTTCACCTACTCCGACGAGTCCTCGGCGGCTTCCCACGCCCTGGACGCCAAGGTGCAGGGCGAGGTGGCAGCCCAGCGGCAGCAGCGGGTGATGGAGGTACAAGCCGAGATCTCAAGCCAGATCAACCGCAAGCTGGTGGGGCAAACCCTTCCCGTCATGGCCGAGGGGCCCAGCAAAGAGAGCGACCTGTTGTGGGAAGGCAGGCTGGAGACCCAAGCACCCGACATCGACGGCGTCGTCTACCTGACCGACGGCATCGACGAAAGCGTCCGGCCCGGAGACATCCTGCCGGTGCGCATCATCGAAGCTCATCCCCATGACTTGGTGGGTCACGCCCAGGCGTCCGCCGGCCTCAAGGGTGAGAGCACGACTTTTGCCTACAGGCCCGGGCGCGTCGAGCACCGTCCCCAGTGAGACTCCAAATGGCTTCTGCGAAGAGCACCCGCTTCAAGTCCTACAAATGCCCCCGTTGCGGCAACAAGACCCGTCTCGAGGACAAGTACTTTCCTTTTTGCAGCAAGCGCTGCCGCCTCATTGACCTGGGCAAGTGGTTTAACGAGGAGTACTCGGTGCAAGGCGAGGAAAAACCTTGGGATCCCGCCGATCCCGAGCAAGGGTGAGGAGCAATCAGCGTTGACCAGGAAACTTCTGGCCGCCGAGATCATCGCCGTGGGATCGGAACTGCTGGAAGGCGGACGGGTGGAGACCAATTCGGCCTTCCTGGCCGGACGCCTCACCTCGGTAGGAACCCGGGTGCGCCGCAAGTGGGTGGTGGGAGACGATCTCCACGACATCGCCCGGGCCGTGCGCACAGCCCTGCAGGACGGCTGCGACATCCTGCTGCTGAGCGGGGGCTTGGGCCCCACCAACGACGACCTGACCCGGCAAGCCGTTGCTCAGGCCTTGGACCGTCCCTTGCACACCGTCCCCCAACTGGTGGAACGCTTGCAGCGGCTCTACGCCCGCTTCAACGTGCGCATGAGCGAGAACAACCTGCGCCAGGCTCAAGTGGTGGAAGGCGGAGAGGCTCTGGAGAATCCCAAGGGGTCGGCCCCCGGCATGTTCCTGAGGCAGGGCGATGCTCTCATCTTTCTCCTGCCCGGCCCTCCCCGCGAACTGGAGCCCATGGTGGACGAGGAGGTGCTGCCCAGGGTGCGCGACCTCAAGCCCGCTGCGCCCCTCTATCGCCGCTCCCTCAAGATACTGGGGCTGCCCGAGTCCACGGTGGACGCCAAAGTCGAAGAGGCCTATCGCTCCTTCACGGACATCGAAACCACCATCCTGTCCTCCTCCGGCATCATCAGCCTGCATTTCACCTGGAGGGGCGAAGACGACCGAGGACTTGCCAACCAGGCGCTCGATCAACTCGCTCAGCGCGCCCGGCAGGCTCTGGGCGAGGCCGTCTACGCCGACCGCGAGGCGGAACCCGAAGAGATCCTGGGCGAGATGCTGCGCAGCCGCGGTCAAAGCCTGGTCACGGCCGAGTCCTGCACCGGGGGCTGGATGGGACAGCTCATCACCGCCGTAGCGGGCAGTTCCGACTACTACCTGGGCGGATACATCGCCTACAGCAACGCCCTCAAAGTGGACGCTCTGGGGGTCAACGAAACCACCCTGCAGCGCTTCGGCGCCGTCAGCCGACAAGTGGCTGAGCAGATGGCCCAGGGAGCCCGCCTGCGCGGCAAGTCCGATTATGCACTGTCCACTACGGGCATCGCCGGTCCGGAGGGCGGCAGCGAGGAGAAGCCGGTGGGAACGGTGTGGGTGGCTTTGGCTTCACGGGAAGGCGTCGAGTCCAAGAGACTGTCGCTGCCCGGCGACCGTGAGTGGATCCGCCTGCGCAGCGCCCGCCTGGCTCTCGACCTGCTGCGCAGGAGGCTGCTGTGATCCGCTCCTTTATCGCCCTCGATCTTCCGTCCGCCGTGCGCCGGGAACTGCGCCGCACCGCCGAGCCCTTCAAGCGTCTGGGACTGGACGCCCGCTTCAGCGCTGCCTCGTCCATACACCTGACGCTCAAGTTCCTGGGCGACGTCGAGGCTGAAAGGATTGACTTGCTGGCGGCTCAGATCAAGGGCGCGGCTTCCGTCCACCCACCTTTTTCGCTCCGTTTGGGCACGCTGGGAGTGTTTCCCGACCGCAGGCGTCCCCGTGTCTTGTGGAGAGGGCTGAGGGGCATCGCGCCGCTGCTGGAACTGCAACGCGGCATTTCCGCGATCTTGGCTCAAGAGGGCTTCGAGCCCGAGAAGCGCCCTTATGCCCCCCACCTGACGCTGGCCCGCCTGCGCTCTCCCCGCAAGTCCCAGGCCCTGATTGAAGAAATGGAAGCGTTCAACGGCGCCTACCAGGAAGACGAGGCCCCTGTCTTCGAAGTCGGACAGGTGCACCTCTTCAAGAGCGTCCTCAAACCGTCGGGGGCCGAGTATACGATCCTCGCCAGCGCTTCATTGGGCTCCACATCCTGACAGTCGCCATGAGTCGTGAACCTCGCCAAAGCATTCTGTTCATTCGCCTCCGATCACTGGGCGACACGGTACTGATGACTCCCGCATTGCAGGTGGCTCGCCGCGCCGGGATGCATACCGCGGCATTAGTGGAAGAACCCTTCGCCGCGCTGCTCAAGGGGCATCCCCATCTGCATGAACTCCTGGTGATGCCCAGCCAGGGATGGGCGTGGGCCAACCGCCTGAGAATGCTGCGCCGCCTTCGCCGTCTCTCGTTTGACTTGGTCGTCGATCTGCACGGAGGCAGCACGGCGGCCCTGCTGACCCGCTTCAGCGGTGCCCGACGGCGGGTCGGTTACGCTTCGGCGCGCTTCAAGGACTGGTACGACGTGAAAACGCCCGACTCGCGCCAGCTTTGGAACAACCGCCCGGTCCACACCGTCGAACATCAACTTTCGCCACTGCTGCACCTGGGACTACCGGTCGAGCCCATTCCCCAGCTCCATCTGCCCGTCGATGAAGGGGCCTTGGCTTACGTCGAGCAACTCTTGACCGCTTCAGGATTCTCCGACAGGTCCTTCGCTCTCATCCATCCCGCCGCCGCCTTCGACACCAAACAATGGGCCGCCCGGCACTTCGCCGAGATTGGAGACCGCCTGCAGGAGCGGTTCAAGTTGCCCGTAGCCGTCACGGCGGGGCCTGGGGAGAAAGTTCTTGTGGAGGAGGTGGGAGCCTTGATGAAAAGGCGTCCGCTGCTCATCGAACCGCTGCCGCTGGACCGGTTCGCCGCCCTCGTCTCCCGCTGTGCCCTCTACCTGGGCAACGACAGCGGACCGATGCACATGGCAGCCGCTTTCAAGCGCCCCGTGGTGGCCGTCTTCGGCTCCTCGGATTGGCGGGTATGGAGGCCCTGGAACACCCCTCATCGACTCATCAAGGCCGACCTTCCCTGCATTCCCTGTCCGGGATACACTTGCCATCTTTACGACCAGCCGCGCTGCATACGGTCCATTGGAGTCGATCAGGTCTGGCAGGCGGTTGAGGAACTGGCGGACACGATATGAACTCGGCCCAACGGCAACAACTGATGGAGATCACGCGTCGCTTCCAGGGTTGCCGGATCCTGGTGGCCGGCGACATCATCCTCGACCGCTTTGTATGGGGCAGCGTGGAACGCATCTCTCCCGAAGCGCCCGTCCCCGTCATCGAAGTCAAACGCGAGAGCGTGCACTTAGGCGGCGCTGCCAACGTTGCCTGCAATCTGGCCGCCTTGGGCGCCCGTCCGCGGCTGGTGGGGCTGGTGGGCGACGACAGCCCGGCGAAGCAACTGCGCAGGGAATTACAGGCCCAGAACATCGACGACGGCGGACTGCTCGTAGACGACCAGCGCCGCACCACCACCAAGACCCGCATTATTGCCGGACATCAGCAGGTCTGCCGGGCCGACCGCGAGGACCGTCTGCCGGCCCGAGGCTCTCTGCTGGCCGATCTGACCGCCACCTGCCGCAAGTATCTTGATGAGTGTCAAGCTGTCGTTCTTTCCGACTACGCCAAGGGCGCGCTGGTGCCTGAGTTGGTGAGGCTGCTAATCGAACAGGCCGGGGAAGAAGGCCGCTACCTGGCAGTTGATCCTAAAAGCAGCGACTTTTCGATCTATCGAGGCGCCTCCATCATCACGCCCAACCAGAAAGAGGCCGAAGCCGCCGCGGGAATGCCTATCCTGGACGAGGATTCGCTGCTGCGCGCCGGCGACCGTCTGCGTCAGGAAGCCGGACTGGGCGCACTGCTCATCACGCGCGGAGAAGAGGGAATGACCTACCTGGACGCCCGCTCCCAGGTCCACATCCCCACGGTCGCCCGCGAGGTCTACGACGTCACCGGAGCCGGCGATACCGTCATCGCCGTCTTCGCCCTGGCGATCGCCTGCGATGCCCATCCAGTGCAGGCGGCGCAATTGGCCAACCACGCTGCCGGAATCGTGGTGGGCAAGCTGGGCACTGCACAGGTTTCACCTGATGAACTGCTGGAAAGCCTTAAAGACTCCGATAAATAACTCAAACCGAACTCTTCTCCAGAAGCTCCGACAAGATCCTGACAATTGAACGGTTGAGCCGGAATATTGGTCCAAAGAGGTATCGGGGGACGTACACTCAGTTATCTCTTTGAGGTGGTCATGCGTAAACTAAGTATAATTCCGTTCACTTGCTTCTTTTCAATCTTTCTTCTCCTGCTGCCCTCGCTCTTTGCCGGAGGTGAATGGACCAGAGTAGGAGATCGTCAAGGAGGCCCGCTGCGGCTGGTGGCCGATTCCGTCGACCCTGACCTGATGTGGGGCCACAGCTTAGCCGGACTCTTTCAAAGCAACGACGGCGGCCGGACCTGGTCCCTGACCCCGTCGCGGATTCCCTTTCCGCGCGACATCCTTCCCGATCCCCAAACCGCCGGCAGAGCCTACACCACCTCAGGCATCGCTGTCTTCCTGACCGAAGACTTCGGACGGACTTGGCAGGACTGCTCTCGAGGACTAAGAGTGGAGGTGTCTGAAATCGGCTCCTTCGCCATGAGCCCCGGCCAGCCCGGAATCCCGGGAACCGTCTTCGCCCTGAGCCCCACAAGCCTCTTTCGAAGCCCGGAGGGCTCCTGTCAATGGGAGAGGGTCCCAGAGGATGGCTTGATCGTGCCCCTTTTCCGCGTCGTTAACGCGGAATCTGGAGAACTCTGGGCCGGGACACCATTCGGACTTTTCGCCTTCGATCAGGAGACGCAAAGCTGGAGCGAAATTGCGCCTGAGAGTGAGATTGCCGACGTCACCTTGAGAGTGATCAGGTTCGACCTGCGCCAGCAGGGACGCATCTGGGCCGGCAGCCGAGACGGGCTGCTCTTTCGCAGCGACGACGCAGGAGATACCTGGATGCGGGTGGCCGAAGAGGTCCCGCTGACCCTTATCAACCAGATCGTTTTCGACCCCAACGACCCGTTGGCGCTCTACGTAGCTGACGGAAGCGACCTCTTCCGCACCGGCGACGAGGGCGAGACCTGGGAGAACCTGACCGAGGACTTGGATCCCTTTTCGGCCAGTTCGGTCGTGGTCGATTCAGCCGATTCCGACATTCTGACGCTGGGATCAGCCATCAACGGCGTTTTCCGTTCCCAGGACGGCGGGGAAACCTGGACTCAAAGCATCGACGGCTTCCATACCATCAACGTCGGTTCCCTGGCTCCCGCCCCCTCCAATCCCGACCGCGTCTATATCGGGACTCTGGGCGGCGGACTGCTGCGCAGCGAGGACGGCGGGGAGTCCTGGGCGCAGATCTTTCCCGAGGTGGCTCCCATCAGCCTCAACGACTTGTCGGTCGACCCTGCCGACGAGACCCTCATCCTGGCCGCCGCCTCCGGCGGCGTCTACCGCAGCCAGGACAGCGGAGACACCTGGACGCAGGTTTTCGACGAGTTCAACGCCTCCGGTTTGCACCGGGTGCGAAACATGCCGCAGACGGTGCTGGCGACGGGCTCCCGCTTCGTTGCCATCAGCCAGGACGGAGGAGCCACCTGGGAAAGCTTCGCCGTCAGCCCGGACACCATCTTTCTGGAGACGGTCTCCACTCCGGCCGACACCGCCGACACCATCTTCGCAGCCGGCGCGGCCAGCGTCTTTCGCAGCAGCAACGGAGGCCAGGACTGGGAAACGGTCGTCGGGCCGATACCCTTCGAAGCCGAGGCCGTGGTGGTTCCGGATATACGCTGGGTGCACGTCAGCCCATCCGATCCCCAGGTGGTGATGGCCTCGGGCAGCGCCGGATTCTTCCGCAGCCGGGACGGCGGAGACGCCTGGAAGCAGGTCAATGAGTTCATCGGGGACTTTGTCATCGACCCCCAGGACTCCGACCACCTTTTCAACTTCGGAGTCGGGGAGAGTTTCGACGGCGGAACCAGCTTCCAGCCCGTCACCGAAGGACTGGAGTCGCTCAGCGCCTTAGGCGTAGAGGCCTTGGCCTTCGACTCGGACGGCCAACTGCTGGCCGCCGCCGAGGGCGGCGTTTTGCTGCGCCTGCGAGGGCAGGAACGTCTGCGCTTCCCCTTCTTCACCATCGGAGATGTGGCGGGACAGCCCAATACCAGCCGTCTCTTCATCTTCAACCGAGACACCGCCACAGACCTCCAAATAGAGGCCCGAGCCGGGGACGGACAGCCCCTGGGCAACGCTTTCCCGGCGCTGGACGATTCCCTGCAACCGTTTCAGGTCGAGACCGTTCTTTCCGACTCTCAAGGCTCACTGCAGATCGGCTCCTTTTCGCTCTTTTCGGACGCTCCTTTGCAAGCTTCCCTGCTCTTCGACGGGACGCTGGGCATGGCCGGATTCTCGGGCGCCTCGCCCACTATGGGCGGATTTTTCGGCTCCGTGGCGCCTTTTCAGAATTCCTCGCAGGAAAACCGCAGGGCCTCTATCTCGGTCAGCAACTTCTCACAAGAGCAGGTGCATATCGATCTGCAACTGCGGAACTTCTTGCAGGACTTGCTGGGCACCGCTTCGCTGACTCTGGAGGCGGGGCAGTTGCAGGCCCGCTTCCTGGACGAACTGAACTGGCTGACACCCGCCGGGGAACCCTTGGACGTCTCCAACCTGACGGCCACTTTGCATGCTCAGTCCTCCGGGCTGGCCAAGATCGTCATGCTGGAAACCCTACCTGGAGATCTGGCTGAGATACCTACCATCAGAGAACCGTTCAACCCCGCGCCCGCCGATCTCCAACCCCTTGAAGATCCCCTGGCGGCAGGCCGGCGATCGACGCGTGCCCGAACAAGCCTGAGCCCCTCGCCCAAGCGCTCCGCCTTTCTTCCTCAAGTGGTTAACGGAGGCGGCCTCCAGACCCGCATCTTTCTCTATAATCCCTTACCCTCCAGCGAAATTGTCGAGATCGCCTTTTGGGATGAAGAGGGCAACCCGGTAGCGCTGGACGTAGAAGGCTTCGGGCCGGTCTCCGAACTTGAAGTGTCGTTGGAGGCTTCCCTGTTCAGGGTGCTGCGCACGACGGGCCAGGGCCAACTGACCGTCGCCTCGGCTGAAATCAGACAGAGAGGACTCAGCGACTTCTGGTCTCAACTGACCGGGCCCGGCGGATCGACGGCCGACCGTCCCGCCCCGGTCATCGACGCCCCCTTCCGCTTCCCTGCCCGCGTCAACGCCTCCGAGCAGGCCGACACGGGAGTAGCCGTCCACAACACCTCCCAAGAGCCCAACCTGCTGGCTCTGGAGCTGCTCGACGATGAAGGCGAAGCGCTGGCCACCGCTGAAATCGCCCTGGCCGCCCGCGGACGGGTAGCGCTGTTGGCCAGCGAAATCGAGTGGCAAAGCGAGCAACCGCTCGACTTCAGCGACTTCCTGGGCGGCCTGAGGATCGTTCCCGAGCAGGCCGTGGCCGCAACGGTCATTCAAGTGCGTCCCGGACGACTGGGCAAGATACCGCTGGCAGTCGAATAACGGGCGTGGCAAGGCGCAAGGGGCGAGAGCCGGGAAGCTCACGAATCGTCCCTCACCCGTGGTTGATGAGGTGGATGTCGATGGCCTGTTTGCCCTCGTGCTCTTCGGCCTCGGCGATTTCGAAGTCGAATATGAAATGCCGGCTCGGCAACCGCCGGCAATCGAAGTCGTGCACGTTGGAATCATGGAACCAAAGCGTCTCGTAGGGCGACTCGGGATGGCGCGAATCGGTCAGCCATAGTCCCGACTCGATTTTACTCAGTACCCGCATGAAACCGAAGCGCCCGTCCTCCTTGTGCCAATAGCACCAGCCCCGCACCCGCGACCCCACCTCTCCCCACTCGGGCAGGTGGTCGCCGTTTTCCATCGGTTGCGGAATGAGGTTGGGCACCAGATATCCCGACATGAAGAGATCGGCCTCGCGGCGCAGTTCCGAGGAGGCGTTGTCCAGGGCCACCACTTCCACCCGGCAGCCCTTGTTCTGCATGGCCCGGACCACGCGCACGAAGTCGCCGTCGCCGCTGGCGATCAGAATGCGGTCGAGGCGCTCGGATTGGAGCAAGGCATCGACCGCCAGGTCAAGGTCGGCGTTGGCCTTGCCATAGCGCTTGCCTGCCTCGTCCACATACCAACGCACTTCTTTGGTGATGACTTTGTAGCCGAAGTCGCGCAGTGCCGAATAGAACTTGTTCTGGCCTTCCCCGTAAGCCGGATCGATGCGCGCCCTTTCGGCGTCATAGGCGACATAAACGTTAAGCCTGGCCGGTTCGGCTCCGTCCCGGCAGGCGAACTCACGGAGAATATCGTAGCGGAATTTCTGTCCCCCGTTGCGGTACAGGTTGGCGGCATCGGCATAGATGCCCACCTTGGTGCTCGAATGGAGATTGTTCATGCTGGCTCCCCCAAGTTGAACGTCCGAAGCCGATACTCTACCAAACTCCGACGACGCAAGAAACGCGCGAATTAGCAGCAGAGATCGCCAAGCGCAGATCGCGACCCTTGAGAGGCCGCGAGCGAGACTGATCGGGCAGGTCAGAGACTCTCTTCAGCCGGTGCCCTGAGGGGGAAGTAACGGCGGGCCAAGTCGAGTTCCCAAGGGTTGCCGTAGATGCCGGCCGCGTAGCGCCAGCGGGCCAGGTGGCGCAGCAGGCTCTTGCCCCAGGCGGGAGTGTGGTAGTCCTGCACGGTCGGAAAGCGGCAGGACAACACTTTTGAGAAATCCTGAACCCGCCGGCGCATGCGGGAAGTCAGCCAAGGGGCGTCCTGGTGGCATACGTAATTGAGCCAGCGGGGCTCGGTCCATTCTTCAGGAGTGGCGGGCAACTCGGGCCCCTCGGGACCGTAGCGCTCGAGGATGGGAATGCGGGCGCCGTTGCCTTCGGTCTTGCGGCGACGGGGGTCTCGCTGAGGAGTGGGCGAATAGAAATACGGCACGATTTCGCACTGCGGATGGATGGCCTTCAGTTGGCGGATGAAACGCAGTGTCTTCTCGATCTCGCCTTCGGGATCCTCAGGCCCTCCCAGCACAAAGGAGAATTCGGGAATGATGCCATAGTGGCGGCATAAGCGGGCCGTCTCGAAGGTGTGGTCGACTTTGGTGCCCTTGCGCATCGACTTGAGGACCGAATCGCTGGCCGCTTCAGCACCGATGTAGGCCATCCTCAGCTTGCTGCGGCGCAGCCGTTCCCAGGTGGAGGTTGAGAACTTGGCCAAAGTGTCGGCGCGCGCGTAGCACCACCAGGGCATCTGCATTTTCTCCAACACTTCAAGGACCGGGATGCTGCTCTTCTCCTTGTCGAAGAAGTTGTGATCGTAGAACTGCACCGCGTTGGCCCCGTAGCGGTCGCGCAACGTCGACAAGTCCCTCTCCAGCGCCTGGGCCTTCTGCAGTTCGGTGTATCCGTTGAACATCGAGACCACGCCGCAGAAGGTGCAGCGGTAGCGGCATCCCAGGGCTGCCTGATGGACGGCCGTGCGGGTGCCCATGAAGCTGGGACGCAGGTAGCCCTCGACGTCGCCCGCACGATGGTAGGGCAAGGGAGGGTAGTCGCCGGGGGGACGAAATTGGCGTTCGTCATTGTGGACGATGCGTCCCCCGGCCTTGTAGGTCAACCCGGCGATGTGTGAAAGCGCCGAGGTGTCCTGGGCCGAGGAGGCTCTTTCGGCTTCGAGCGTAGAGAGAGGACGCCCTGCGTCGGGCAATGCCTTCAGCAATTCCCTGAGCGTGTCCTCCCCCTGGCCGCGAATCAGATAGTCCACGTAGGGGGCGTTGACGGCCGAGTCGGGGTAAAGGGTGGGAAAGTATCCGCCCCATACCACCGGCACCTGGGGATGAGCGGCCCGCAAGGCCGCTGCGATCTCGATGGCCGGCGCCACCTGCGGCCCGGGCATCACCGTCATGCCCACCAGCGCCGTCTCGCGCTCGGCAACCGCCGCCAGGACAGTCGCCGTGGCGTCGGGATCGACGTTGCCGTCCACCACCCGGTAGTCCCACTCGCCTTCCAACACCGCGCCCAGGGAGAGCAGCGAGATGGGCAGCCGCACCGCCCGCGGCTTGGACATCTTCGGATTGACGAGGATGATCTGCTTGTTCATGGAATCAGATGGCCTCAGGATAGCAGAATCGCCCCATCAGACGCCCTTCTCGTCCACAAAAATCCTAAATGACGCTGCCGTCGGGGATGACGGAGTTTTTGGGGATGATGACGATGCCGTCGCGGATGTGGTAGTTGCTCATGGGCGTCCCGCAGTTGCCGTCGTGCTCCTGGTGGCCATCCACGTTCTCGATGCGGACGTTCTCCCCGATTCGGGCATTCTTGTCGACGATGGCGCCCTTGATGAAGGTTCCGCGCGCAACTCCCAGGCGGATGGGCTCGCGGCGGGGATCGGGATCGTAGTAGTCGGCCCCCATCATCAGGGTATCCACGAGTGTGGCATTGCGGAGGACGCTGCGGATGCCGATGATGGAATTGCTGATCTTGGAGTTGAAGATCGAGCATCCCTCGGCCACCACCGTCTCTTCGAACTCGCAATTGCGGATGCGGTTGGCGGGCAGAAAGCGGGCGTGGGTGAAGATGGGAAACTCGGCGTCGAAGAAAGTGAATTTGGGTTCCGCCGAGGCCAAGTCGAGATTGGCCTTGTAAAACGCCTCGATGGTCCCGATGTCTTCCCAATAGCCGCTGAAGGGAAAGCCCGCCACAGAATGCGATTTGATGGCCCTGGGAATGACGTGGCCCCCGAAATCGACGTGGGACTCGTCTTTGAGCAGTTCCACTAGTGCGTCCACATTGAAGACGTAGATGCCCATCGAGGCCATGTAGGGCTTGCTCTCGGTAACTCCCATCTCGCGCCAGGCTTCCACGTCGACCTTGAGCGTATCGATGAACTCCTCGTCCTTGGGCTTCTCGTGAAACTCCTTGAGGGCTCCGTCGTTGGCCATCTTGAGGATGCCGAAGGCCGGCACCCTTCTCTTCTCCACGGGAATCACGCCCACCGTCAGGTCGGCCTTCTTCTTGCGGTGGTAGCGGATGAGCTTGGAGTAATCCATGCGGTAGAGTTGATCGCCCGAGAGGATGAGGATCTCCTTGGCGCGGTAGTTGAGGATGTGGCGCATGGTGCGCCGCACCGCGTCGGCCGTCCCCTGGAACCATTCCACCGTTTCGGGAGTCTGCTCGGCGGCCAGAATGTCGACGAAACCCTCGCTGAAGACGTCGAAGCGATAGGTCTGGTTGATGTGACGGTTGAGCGACTCCGAATTGTACTGGGTGATGACGAAGATTTTGGAGACGCCCGAGTTGATGCAATTGCTGACGGGGATGTCGATGAGCCGGTATTTGCCCCCCAGCGGCACGGCCGGTTTGGAACGTACATGTGTGAGCGGGTAGAGGCGGGTTCCTTTTCCTCCGCCCAGGATGACTGAGATCACTCGCTTCATGGGCGCTAGTCTATCCAAAACGTCAGGGCCGCGCCAACCCCCTTTCTACCGGCTTCCGACAGCGCCTGGTGGCCTTTGATCGGAGGCCCATTTCTAAGGCCCGGCTGCGTAGTGCTAACATGAGCGCCTATGACTGCGAAGACCGAGGCCGTGCACGGGGTCAGCTTGCTGACGGAAGACGATATCTATCTCTTCAAGCAGGGAACACACTACCGCCTTTACGAGAGATTGGGGGCTCATCTCATCGAGGAGGAAGGCCGCCAGGGGACGCTCTTTGCCGTCTGGGCTCCCAACGCCACCGAAGTCAGCGTCATCGGCGGATTCAACGAGTGGAGGCCCGGCCGCCACTCGATGAGCCCGCGCTGGGACCAATCCGGCATCTGGGAATGCTTCATCCCCGGCGTGGGCGCGGGCGAACTCTACAAGTACCACGTCATTTCGCCCCACACCCCCTTCGGGGTGGCCAAGGGCGACCCGTTCGCCTTCCGCTGGGAGGCCCCGCCGCGGACGGCTTCAGTGGTCTGGGATCTCGAC
Organism: Acidobacteriota bacterium; assembly: GCA_035471785.1. Classification (NCBI taxonomy): domain Bacteria; kingdom Pseudomonadati; phylum Acidobacteriota; species Acidobacteriota bacterium. The sequence continues at coordinate 9,681 of DATIPQ010000053.1, read as the reverse complement.
TATCAATGGAGCGACGAGGAGTGGATGAAGACGCGCCCGCTCAACAACGGGCCGCACGCCCCCATGTCGATCTACGAGATGCATCCCGGTTCCTGGAGGCGAGTGCCCCACGACGACAACCGCTCCCTCAGTTACCAGGAGTTGAGCGAGTACCTGACCGATTACCTGAAAGATACGGGCTTCACCCACGTGGAGTTTCTGCCCCTGACCGAACATCCCTTCACCGGCTCCTGGGGATACCAGACGGTCGGATATTTCGCGCCCACCAGCCGCTTCGGTTCGCCTCAGGGCTTCATGGAACTGGTCGATTCCCTGCACCGCAACGGCGTGGGAGTGATTCTTGACTGGGTGCCGTCTCACTTCCCAACCGACGAACATGGTCTGGGGCTTTTCGACGGAAGCCACCTCTACGAGCACGCCGACCCGCGCAAGGGCTTCCATCCCGACTGGCAAAGCTACATCTTCAACTACGCCCGCAACGAAGTGCGGGCCTTTTTGATCTCCAGCGCCCTCTTTTGGCTCGACCGCTACCACATCGACGGACTCAGGGTCGACGCGGTGGCCTCCATGCTGTACCTCGATTACTCACGCCAGGAGGGCCAGTGGATTCCCAACCAGTACGGCGTACGCGAGAATCTGGAGGCCATTTCCCTGCTGCAGGAATTCAACCGCAGCGTCCACGAGTTCTATCCCTCGGTGCAAACCATTGCCGAGGAGTCGACGGCCTGGCCCAAGGTCTCCTGGCCCGCCGATGAAGGCGGACTGGGCTTCGACATGAAGTGGAAGATGGGCTGGATGCACGACACTCTGCACTACATCCGCAAGGATCCCGTCTACCGCAAGTGGGAGCACGACAAGCTGACCTTCAGCATGTGGTACGCCTACACCGAAAAGTACCTGCTGCCCCTCTCTCACGACGAAGTGGTGCACGGCAAAGGGTCGCTCATCAACAAAATGCCGGGCGACGAGTGGCAGAGGTTCGCCAATCTGCGGCTGTTGCTGGGGCACATGTATTCGCACCCGGGTAAAAAGCTGCTTTTCATGGGGGCCGAACTGGGTCAGTGGAAGGAGTGGAATCACGACTCCAGCCTGGACTGGCATTTGCTGGAATACGCCCCTCACCAGGGTCTATGGAAATTCCTGCAGAAGCTCAACCGGCTCTACCGGCGCGAAGCGGCTCTCTTCGAACGCGATTTCGAGCCGGCGGGTTTCGATTGGATCGACCTCAACGACCGCGAGCGCAGCATCGTGGCCTATCTGCGGCGCAGCAACCGCGCCCAGGAAACCCTGCTCATCGTCTGCAACTTCACCCCGATTGTCCAGAAAGAGTATCGCCTGGGCGTCCCCCAACCGGGAAGCTGGAAGGAAATCCTCAACAGCGACGATGATCGTTTCGGCGGCAGCGGGGTGGTCAACAGCAAACCCTGCCCATCAGAGCCGGAGGAGTGCCATGAAATGGAGCACTCCATCACCCTGCGCCTGCCGCCTCTCGGAGTGGTTTTTCTCAAGCGCCTCAGCGAGAAGCCCGAGGCCGGCAAGAAATAAAAAAGGCGGTCACCGAAAATGGCGACCGCCTGATCCACTAAGGGGTAGCGTTCCCGGTTTTATTGGCCAGGCTTCCCTTTATTGAGGTGGATCGCAGTGGCGGTGTGCTGGGAATTCTCAGTCGTGTACTGGATCGTGACCCAGGTGCCTTCATTGTCCGCCAGTCCCTGAACGCTCTGGGCGCCGGTGACCTTGGTGGACTCGGTATAGGCGAAGGCAATCGTCTCACCGTCCTCGGTTTCGATTTCGAGGCTCATGTTCTCGGCGTCGACGCTTACCAGCTTGCCTTTGGCGACCATGTTCTCGGCCATTTTCTCGCCTTCTTGTGCGAAGACGGCCATACCGCCGACCAGGCAAATGATGCTCAGGATAGAGATGATCTTCATGGTGTGTTTCTTCATAACTGTACCTCCGATTTATATGACTTACTGAAGCTCTGATCGCTCCAGATTACGCTAATTAGAGATGCAAAAGGCGTTCCAAAAGTCAGGAACCTAGTATTCACGGTGGTTTACCAGCCAAACCCGGCCGATGCCTGAAGGGCCGATGGTCAAATCTTTCGGGGTGGTGAACAAAAATTCCCTGCCCGCGGCGTCTCAGCGAGCCGATTGGCCGTGGACGGCAACTCTCTCGTAAACGCGGTCGAGGCTCTCTTGGGAGACCAGGCGCAGGGCCATCCGATTGGCCAGTCTCTCAGTCTGCAGGTAAGGGTGGTGGGTGAAGATCCAAATGTGCCCCATCTCGTGAGCCAGCATGGCCCGCGTGTCCTCGGCGTTCAAACCGGCCAGGAAGTTCCTGTCGATGGAGATCAAAAAGCCGTCTCCGAAAGGTTCAGAAGAGGCCAGCTTGGGGTTGTAGGGAACCACACGCACCAGGATGGTTTCCTCGATTCCCATCCGCTCTCGAAAGCTCTCGATGATGGCGAGCAAACGGCTGGAGACCGCGCCGGAATGGGAGCTGCCGAGCAAGGCTGCTGGAAGGAAAAGTCCGCTGAGGACCCAAGACACGACGCACTTTTGCAGCAGTGCGGTCCCAATCAAGTTCACTGGCCGCCTCCAAGAGAGAGTCAATCGTGGAAGCAGCCGAAATCCGGCTGGAGGCGAGAAATGAGGCGCTTCCCAGGCCGCTCTCGCGGGTGACCGGATACCGGCGGCTCGCTTACCGATGAATTCAGTATAGCAGCCGCCGCAACAGACCGTGGAGGCTGATTTCACGCTCAGGCCGCCGGGCGGGAGGACTCGGGCTGGTGCAGTTCCCACCACTTGGCGGCGCGGGCGCTGTCCCAGTGCGACTTGAGAGGAATTGAAGCCAGGGCCTCGGCCAGCTCGCCGGCACTTTGAAAGCGCTCTTCGGGAGCCTTGGCCAGGCAACGCAGAATGGCGGCATCCAGTTCCCCGGGAATCTCCAGCTCGCTGCGGCTGGAAGGCGGGGCCGGCTGCGAGTTGACGTGGTCGACGACGATGGAGAGCGGATTCTCGCTGTCGAAGACCAGTTGACCGGTCAGCAGCCAGTAGGCCACGCATCCCAGCGCATAGAGATCGGTGCGGTGGTCGACTTGGCCTTTGCCCCGGGCCATCTCGGGAGCCATGAAGGCGGGCGTGCCGGTGGTGACTCCGTCGATGGTGAGGCTGTTCTGCCCTAGAGTGGGGTCGATGTTCTTGACCAGGCCGAAATCGAGGACCTTGACGAAATCGCGCGCCAGGCCCATGCGGGTGACGTAGATGTTGGCGGGCTTGATGTCGCGGTGGACCAGGCCGTTGGCGTGGGCGTCCCCCAGCGAATCGCAGACCTGCAAGAGCAGGTGCACCACCCGTTCGGAAGGCTGAGGGCCGTAGCGCTTGACCAGGGTGTCGAGATCGAAGCCGTCCAGCAGTTCCATGACGTAGAAGAAGGTTCCGTCAGCCGTGATGCCGAAGTCGTAGAGCTCGACGGTGTGGGGGGAACGCAGCGAAGCCGTCACCTTGGCCTCCCGCTGAAAACGGTCGCGGGCCCGACGTACGCCGTCGGGATCTTCCCCCTTGAGCTTGTCGGGATGGATCATCTTCATGGCCGAGGGACGGGCCAGCATCTTATGCTCGGCCAGCCATACCTCTCCCATCCCTCCGCCGCCGATCTTCTTCTTGAGATGGTAGAGGTCGGCCTCTTTGCCCTCGTTGCTGGTTCTGCGGTAGCGGTCGACCAGAGCCGAAGCCCCCACGGCCACTCCCCAGGCCGGCAACAGCAGCGCGATGGGAATCCACAACGAGAGCGACGACCCCCGCCAAGCCGGCTGGGAACTCAAGACCAGTCCGCAGAAGAAAGGCACGCTCAGCAGAACCGCCGCCACCAGCAGCGTGCGTTGGTAAGGGTTGGGGACAAAGACTCCGTAGCTGACGGCCAGCAGGATGCTGCCGATGACGGCGTAGTGGTAGGACTGCGGAGAACCGGCCGCGGCGTCGCTGAAGGCGTGCAGGGAGATGAGGATCATGCCGCTGAGAAAGACTCCCAGTTCAAGCAGCCTGAGGCGCCGGTAGGTGAGTTCCAGGCCTGAATAGACCACGGCCGCGGAAACTCCCAGCAGCACCAGCATGGCGATCTGAGCCGCCAGGAGTCCGGCTGAGATCTCTCCCCAGGCGGAAGCCAGATAGCCGATGCCGACGAAGAGAAGCAGCGGGGAGAGGACGGTCAGTACCGTTCGCACGGCTTTGCCGTCGATCGCTCCCAGCTTGGCGTCGAAATCTTCGGGCAGCATTCCGCCAGTGGGACAGAATTTGCAGGAAGTGGCCAGGCTGTCGGCCACCGGAGAGGACTGGGCCAAAGTTGCCGAGGATGCGTTCATCGTCGTTCACCCACGTTCTATTGCTCTCAGGTCTTGGTTGGCAGCACCGCCGTGCACATCTCGAAGATGATCTCGGTATCATGAGATGCATGTCGCGGGCCTTTCGATTCATGTCCGCCCTGTTGCTGCTCTGCTCGGCGAGCATCCTGCTGAGTGGCCAGGCGCCGCAGGCCGACCCTGCGGTTCCGGCCCATTCCGCCGGGATTACGGCGCTGCGGACGTCTCCGCACGACTCGGGACTGCTGGCTTCGGCCTCTGCCGACGGCAGCATCAAGGTGTGGCGGATCGGCCCTGGCGGAAGCGTGGCCGCCCTCCTCGGCGATTTCCCGGCCTGGACCCACGAAGCGGTGATGGCTCCCGACGCCACTTGGGCGGCGGGGGCCCTGGCAGGAGGCGAAGTACGCATCTGGAGGCTCTCCGACCAGCGTCTTCTCAAGGTGCTTCGACCCCATCAGGCTGAGGTCTTATGCCTGGCCGTCTCGCCCGACGGGAGCCTGCTGGCGCTGGGCGGGGCCGGGGGACAGATGTCGCTGTGGAGCATGCCCGAGGGCCGATTGCTGACCTCGATCGAAGGGGCCCACCGCAAGGCCGTCTGGGACCTCGATTTCTCGTCTGACGGCAGGTTGCTGGCCTCGGCCTCGCAGGACGAAACGCTGCGGTTCTGGACGTCCCAGGGTCAAGAGGTGAAGAAGGTCGATAAATTTGACGGTCCGGTGGCGGCAGTGGCTTTCTCGCCCGCCCAGCCTGACCGGGTGGCGGTGGCCTCCTGGGAGGGCGCCATCAGCCGCGTCGAATGGAGAGACTCCAGAGGCAACCGCAAAGGACGCCCCAGCCAGGCCCTCTTCCGCGTCCGCAGTTTGGCCTTCTCGCCCGACGGTCAACGGCTGGCGGCCGGCGGATCGGGCGCTTCCATCCTCCTCTGGTCGAGCAACAACTGGTCGCGTCCGCGTTCTCACTACTTCCAGGGAGAGGGCTTGCGCAGCCTGACTTTCTCGCCCGACGGAACCCTGCTGGCCGGGGCGGGAGACGACCGTCACCTGCGCTTCTGGGACGCTTCCAGCGGACGCCTGTTGGAGTCCCTCGACCTGCCTACGCTGGGTTCCTTCACCAGCGTCGCTTTTTTCCCCGACGGAAAGAGCCTGCTGACGTCCGCCTGGGGGGCTCTGGACGGCTCCTCGGTGAAGATCCACCAAGAACAGGGCGGACTGCTGGCCCTGAGCCCGCCAGCCCAAGCTTTTGCCACGCTGGCGTGGGGCGACTCGGATGGCGACGGGAGGCAAGGCATTCTGGCCGGCGCCGGACCCGACGGCATTCGCCTGTGGACTCGGGACGGCGGCCTGATGGCCCTGCTCGAGCCCCACTCCGAAGTGCTGGCGCTAGACTTCCATTCCGCCCACGGACTGCTGGCGGCGGCCATGAAGGACGGCAAAGTCGGACTATGGCGCCTGCAGGGCGAGCGCCTGACGCCAGAGTGGACGCGGCCGGTGCACCTGGGAGCCGCCACGGCGCTGCGCTTCCTTCCCGACGGTCAGCGCATCGCCGTGGGCGGACGGGACGGATTCGTACGGCTGCTGGATTCCGCCTCGGGCCGCCCCCTGGCCCAGGCCCGCAACGATTTCTCCATCACAGGGCTGGACCTCGACCAAGAAGGCCGGCGCCTGGCCTGGGCCACCGTGGGACCTTTCGTCCGCTGGACCGACCTGAGCCGCTCGTCCGCCGCCGACCCTGCCGGGCAAGAAAACGCCGGGCATCTCGCTTCCAGCGGAGCGATCCAACTGGACGCCCCAGGCGTGCTCGACCTTGACCTTTCCGAGGACGGCCGCCGCCTGGCGTTGATCACTCCCGACTCGCTCCAGCTCTGGGAGCTGCCTTCCACGGCGGCGCGGCAAGGCCTGACCGCCCCTGATAGCGCCTCGGCCCGCCGGACAGCCGTCCGTGCGGGCGCTTACACGGCCCTCGCTTCGTTGGCTCAAGGACGCCTGGCGACCGCGACCGGGGATGGCCGCATCGAGATCCTGCAATCCGACTCGCTGCAGCCGGTGGAGCGCCTGCAGGATGCTTCCCAAGCCGTCCTGCGCCTGGAAGTGGAGGCCCAGCCCGTGGGGCGGCTGGACAAGGCTCCGTTGCGTCCGCTGCGTTTGAGCGCGCCCCCATGGTGCGGAAACGATGCAGACGGACGCTGCACCACCCGCCGCGGCCTGCTGGTGATCGGATTGCTCGGCCCCGACCTTGAAGACGGAGTCCATCTCGAGTGGCGCTCCGGAGGCTCGCGGGTGCGTCACTCGGGATTCGTCTCCCGCAGCGGAACCTACCTGCTTCCCAGGGCCGTCGTGCTGGAAGTGCAAGGAGAGGTCGACCTGGCGGCGGGCGACCACGTTTTGCTGGAACACCTGGCCCTCACCGCTCCTTCCCGGCCTTTGCGCCCTCCCCAACGCCGATCTTGGCTCTGGAATGACGAGACCGAGGAATGGAAGCTGAGAGAATTCGACCTGGCCTTGCAGGCTTTCCCCGAGCTGCAGCAGCCGCTGCGGCTGGAATCCTTCTTCCGGCCCGCCAGCGCGGGACTCTTGGCCGACGCCCAGCAGGTGCTGGCCTACCCGGGGTATCTGCCGGCCCAGGACGATGCAGCCGGCAGGCCTCCGCCGGTGCTCTTGGCCGACTTGGCTGAATTGAGCAGCGACCTTCTCTTCCAGGGCCATCAGGCCTCGGTCAACGATCTCGACATCTCGCCTGACGGCAAGCTCCTGCTGAGCGCCTCCAAGGACCAGTCCGTGCGCCTCTGGGACGCCTTGACGGCTCAACCTCTGGATCGCTTCAGTCACCATCATGACTGGGTCACCTCGGTCGCTTTTTCGCCCGACGGACGCCTGGCCGCTTCAGGCGCGTGGGAGGGACGGGCTGCCATCTGGGAGGCGGCCCCCGCCCGAGAAGCTGAGCAGCCCGTCAAGCCCTTTCCAGCCCATCCGGGAGGAGTCAATGCCTTGGCCTTCTCCCCCGATTCCTCGATCCTGGCCAGCGCCGGCGAAGATGCTCAGGTGCGTTTGTGGAGCGCTTCCGGGGGCAGCGAATCGGCTTCCCTTGAGGCTGATTTGTGGTTGCGGGCGGTCGCTTTCTCGCCCGACGGCAATCTCTTGGCCGCGGCCGGCGGGCAGGCCCAGGTCATGGTCTGGAATGCGGATTCGCGGCGCGAGCTGCTGCGCCTCGGCGAGCCCGACGAATCGCTGACGTGCCTGGCCTTCTCGCCCGACTCCAAAATGCTGGCCGCCGGGACCGAGGGCGGCCTGGTCTACCTGTGGGAGCTGCCGTCAGGACGCCTCATGTACCGCTTGCGGGAAGCGGAATGGATCAGCGCCCTGGCCTTTTCCCCTGACGGGTTGCTGCTGGCCGTCGCCTCCTGGCGGGACGGAATGGCGCTCTGGAATCCGCTGGCCGGTACTCCCGTCTATTCCCTGGCCGGACACAGCGGCGGAACCAACGCCGCCGTCTTCTCGCCTGACGGCCGCTATCTCTTCACCGCCGGCCAGGACCGGCAAATCCTGCGCTGGCCGCTGCCCGGCCAGGAGGCCAAATGACACGCTCCCTGACCCGGCTGCTAGGACGGTTTGCCGGCCCGCTCTTATTGCCGGTGCTGGCTGCCTTTGCGCTGGCGGCACAGGAACAGGATCTCACTCCCACCTTCACCACCTCGGTCGACCTGGTCAACGTGCTGGTCACCGTCCGCGACGCCTCGGGACGCTACGTCACCGGACTGCAGCGTCAGGACTTCCTGCTCGAGGAAGACTCGGCGCCGCAGGACATCAGCTACTTCAGCAGCGGCGAGGACGTCCCGCCCCTCTCGGTGGTGTTGGTCATCGACACCTCTGAAAGCGTGGAGGAGAAGCTTTCCTTCGAGCGGCGCGCGGCGGCGGAGTTCCTGCGCGCCGTATTGACCCGCGAACGGGATGCGGCGGCCATCGTCCAGTTCGGCAGCGAGGTCAAGCTGGTGCAGGACTTCAGCTACGACCTCAAGCGCCTCGAGGGTTCGCTGCGCAGCGTCTACGCCGACGGCCGCACGCGTCTTTTCGACGGAGTTTGGCTGGCGGTGGAGGACCTGCTGGCGGGACGCAGCGGACGGCGCATCATGGTGCTGGTTTCAGACGGCCACGACACCAACAGCAGCTTGAGCGCCCGCGAAGCCATCCGCCAGGCTCAGGACAAAGAGGCGCTCATCTTCGGCATCGGCGTGCGGGCCAAGGGACAGGAGTCGGACTTCAACCAGATCCAGCGCCTGGCCGAGTCCACGGGAGGACTCTTCTTCGATTCGCGGGCCGATTTGGAGCGCTTGCGCCAGGCCTTCGAAGCCATCCGCCAGGCCATCGCCGCCCAGTATTCCCTCGGCTACGTCCCTCAAGACCTGCAATCTCCCGGCTTCCGCACCCTTGAGATCACCGTCCCCACCCGCGACCTGACCGTCATCCACCGCCCCGGCTACCACTTCTTCCCTTCTCCGCCGAAGTGAGCACATCAGCTTCTCATTCTGAACGCTGCCGATCGATTTTGCGCTGGATGAACCAACTGAACCAGCCAGCGTATTTTTCCTGAAGTTCGGCAAGCCTCCAGTCCTTGCCAGTGATGGTTCCCCTGCAGTCGGGGGCGCCGCAGTTGCAGGTCATCTCGTAGTCGAGGTCGTCGGTGGTGGCCCAGTCATGAGTCAGCTCCTCGCCTGCGCCGATATCCCGCATGGCCAGGAAGACGATCTGCCCTTGCAGCGCGCAGTTGGGCGCGCAACTGTGATTCAAGTAGACCATGCAGCCCTCCCGCTCATCGGGGTGCGAGGCGGCGATAAAGAACTCTTCCGCGATTTGGATCTCCGAATCCCGAACTGCAGGCTCAAGCGCAGCCCATTCCGAGGCTTGCAGGATGTAGCCGCCCTTGATGGCCACAATCTCTCCCGCGCCAATCGGCTCCCGAGCAAACAGCCCCTTCCCATGAATGGCGCTCTCCCCAACCTGGGTCTTGGGTGAACGGAAACTGAGGTCGGGCAATTCGTGACTCATCATGCCCGCTAGTTTACGTGTTGACGGTGGCCAGCCGCTAGCGTACGGGGATGTTGGCGGCGTCGAGGCCGGGCTGGTGTTGTGGAAGTCGAAGGTCTGGCCGGCACACTTTCCGACGTGCTCCCGGAATCCCACTACCTCCCGGCACCTTCTTGGTCAAGACAGAACTGCACGAGCGTCATTCGTTTCAATGCGCGCTCTTTCTTCGACAACATTTCAGCAGGTCTGCGGCGCATCGGGAAGAGTTCCGCCACCTTCCCACGCCGTAAGGCCTTATCGTAT
>DATIPQ010000052.1 GCA_035471785.1 Acidobacteriota bacterium | reverse complement strand
CTCTTTGGGCAGCTCCGACACTGACTCGAAGACCTTCATTCCATCCATCTCGCCGCCCTTCTTATTGACGGGATAGACCTGATAGCCAGCCCTGCGAAGGTCATTGAGAATGATGTGCCCGTACTTGCGGGAGTCCTCCGAATACCCCACCACGGCCCAAACATCGCAGTCCACAAACTCCTGAATCAGCTCCCTCGTATTCTCCATCCCCCCATCCTACGCCAAAACCCCGCCCCCAAGCGTCAAGAGGCGTGCCCATTGAAACTCAGACTGTTCTGAGGATGGACCAGGGACTAGGCCAACGGCTTACTAAATCGTCGATTCGGGAACAGCGCTTAACGAAGGAGGCGAATGTTAGCAAGGCTGGAGAGGAATTCATCGAGGCTCTGGAAGATGATGCGGGCTTTGCGAGAGGGCCGGCCAAGGGGCGAAGGGTCCCCAAGATCAAGGCTCCCCGAAGAGATCGATGTCCGCAAAGTCCGCGAACGGCTGGGAATGAGCCAGAGGAAGTTCGCCCAGATGTTCGGCTTCAGTATCCACTCGATCCGCAACTGGGAGCAAGGAAAACGCCGCCCCGAGGGCCCCGCCCGAGCCCTCCTCACGGTCATCGCCAAAGAGCCCGAAGCCGTCGTACGCTCATTGTCAGCATGAGCGGCAAGATCAGTAATCCTCGCAGTCAAGGGGCCGACCATCCTGCTGTTAACGGGAGGGTTGTAAGGTTCGAGTCCTACCTGAGAGCCATTTCGAAGTTCGCATATCGGACCTATCGAGTCCGCCTCAATTTCGTCGGGGGAGAGGGGGCTTGCCGGCGATCATGGTTCGCGGACGAAGAAAACGTCCACCGCGAACTTCCTGGTGGGTCCTGGCGACCTTTCCGCCATGTCGACCACGCTGTAAAATCGGAAAAGGTTTCCGTGCTGGTCTTGGCGGCGTGATTCGCGATAGTCAAGGTGAAAGGCCTGGATTCTTGTACTCGACACCTTCCTGAGCTCGCCGGCTTCAGAGTAGCCATTGTGGTTCCAGTCAATCCAAAGCGTCAAGTCATAGAATATCGCGTCGTTCGCCGAGATTTTCCCATCTCGGTTGCCTCCGTGTTCTGGTGAGTCGTAGACTGCCAATGCTAAGAAGCCGTTAGGATCGGTCGAGGGGGGCTGGCGGGTGAAGTTTCCGAAGAGCTCCCCCCCGTCGTCGATGCTGCTGTTATTGTTGCGGTCTAGTGCCAGAAAGGCGTCCTCTGTACCTGCTTTCGTCCAGGCAAGCCGTTCCGGGAAGCCATCCATGTCCAAGTCGAAATAGACGCCATCTTCGGCATCAGTGAGCTCTAGGCGATTGCCGCGGACACTGATAAGGATCGGGCTGCCAGTACATGTGCCATCGGGCCCAGGGTCTCCGAAGAGGCATTCACCCCCGCCTCCGCCTCCGCCTCCGCTTCCAGAGGGACATGTGGCGCACTGACAATTTCTAACCGTCGTTGTACCTGTGGGAAACTGACAGGGGGGGGCGCAGTTGGGATTCTCCGCATCCCAGTCGACAACGGCATTGAGAACCGTAATCTCGTAACTGTGCTGTGAGGCCGTAGAAGTGTCTTCAAGTTCTTGCTTCGGCTGGCACTCTTTGTAGTCGGACGTTATACAGCTTGCTGGAAGCTCCTGACACTGCCCTGTAGCCGAGATCTTGACATTTGGATGTGTGAAACTAACTTCGCCTTGTGCATCTTTGCATTTTACCTGGATGTCTGTGGTGATTTTAGGTTCTCCGGGACATCCGAACTCCAGGGTGGGACCCAGATCGAAAGCTTCGAGATCGCCGCAGCAGTCTCCCTGGGCAAGCGTCTCTTGCGCCGCGAGAACTAACATCAGCCCGACGGTCATCAGTATGAACGTGGTTATGTTACGCTTGTGTATCATCGTGCGCTCTCCTTTGACTCGATAAAGTTCCAGCTATCCTGCGATGCGATAAGCTGTGCTCTATACAGCTCGACCTGTCGCGCCAGATTCCTGACACCGTAGTCGTCATTCTGCTTGGCACTCTTCAACAGGCTCTGTGCTTGTTCCCCCAGAAAGCGTTCGTAGGCTCTCGCGTGGTTTCGCTGAGGGGCTGTCAGGTAGCTGCGCTGGCTGACCGTCTTGTCGACTCGAGTTACGAGTGTTCCGATAGCTTCTTCAAGACTATCCCTGCCGGCCAGCGTTTCCGCAAGCGTGAGCTCGAAAACCGGCACCCAGGTCTCTAGCGCCTCGAAGACGCCACGCCTTCTGTCGGCAATCCGGCTGAGGAGTTCCTTGTTGCCGATGGCCGTGCGATTCAACATAACGGCTGCCTGAGGTTCCACGTAGACAGCGATAACTTCAGTCCCCGGCTTATTAGGGATAGCGTCCCGGAAGCGCACGGCCTGCCTTGACCACACCGGGCCCTTGCCGGAGTAAAGATCCTGAATGTGCTGTGGTTTCGGCAGATGAGAGGAGTAAATACACTCAAATATTCTAGGATCTGTAAAGCGGCTGCCGTCCTGGTATAGGATCACGATATGGTACGCGAGGGCAGTCAGCGGGTGTTCCGTCTCGTTGAGGACATAGTACTCGACAAACCCTTCATCGAAGTCCAGGTTTTGAATCTGGATAGAGAGAGCGCCGTGTGCGGGATCCTGCTCCTGGGGAAACCCCGCGGTGATCAAGGAGAGCTGCGCGAGGCAGCAAAGGAGAGTTAACCAAACCTTTTGGGGGAGCATCGTCTAGAATCCTTTCTTTCTGGGGGTGTTCTTCTTGCTGCGACCCGTTCCTTTTGAAGAAGTATCGGGTGTTGGCGACAGGTAAGGGAGTCTAGTCTACCTCCTTTCCATAACGAATACGCTCTAGTATACTATTTTTCTAAGCAATAACTGTCTGGGCTAGAATTACAAGGACTTGTCGCGTCTATCGGATAAAATATCAGAAGGACCTTCCTGGTGTCAACAGAAAAAAGGCAGGCATGAGGGGAGGGGCTCCATCGTATACTCGGTGTAGATGAATGTCCGAACGGAGGCGGTTCGATAGCGCTGATCGACCTCCGCCGTTGGACTGCATTACAGTGCTGTCGACATGGGCTAGGTGCCGGCTTGGTCTTGAAGGAGGCGGATGATGTGGTCGCGGAGGGCGGCCAGGTTGCGGAAGACGCCTTGCTGGTCGTTCATGGCTTCGGCGTCGATGAGGGCCAGGGAGACGTCGAAATCCTGGTTGATGTTGCCTTCGGCGGAGACGATCAGGGAAACCAGGCCCAGCGAGTCGAGGGGGGAGTCGTCGCCGATCAAGGGGGTGGACAGGTCGAAGTCGATCCGGTTCTCTTCGGCCACCTGCTGATTGACCTCCTCAACCGAGTTCTGCAGGGCCTGCATCACGCGCTCTTCAACATCCATCCCGACATTGTACGCCATGTTTCAGGCTAGAATGGGGGGATGAGTTGGGCGATACGGGCTCGGGGGGTCTGCAAGGAGTACAAGCAGTACTCCGGCCCCAGGGAGATGCTGCGCGAGATGGTGCTGCGGCAGAAGCGCCATCGGACGCTGCAGGCGGTGCAGCCGCTTGACCTGGAGATCGAACGAGGCGAAGCCTTCGGGATCGTGGGAGACAACGGGGCGGGCAAGAGCACCCTGCTCAAGCTCATCTGCGGCACCTGCTTTCCCACCCGGGGAGAGATGGAGGTGCAGGGTCAGGTGGCGGCTCTGCTGGAACTGGGGGCCGGCTTCCATCCCGAGTTTACCGGACGCGCCAACATCTACTTCACCGGCGCCTTGATGGGACTCAGCCGTGAGCAGATCAGCCGCCGCGAACCGGGCATCATCGCCTTCAGCGAGCTGCGGGACTTCATCGACCAGCCGGTCAAAAACTACTCCTCGGGAATGTACCTGCGCCTGGGATTCGCCGTGGCCACCGGATTCGATCCCGATATTCTGGTCATCGACGAAGCCCTGGCCGTGGGCGATCAGGGATTTCAGAAAAAGTGCACCGACCGCATCCTGGACTTCCACCGGCAAGGCAAGACGCTGCTCTTCTGCTCCCACAACCTCTATCAGGTGCGCAGGCTGTGCCGGCGGGCCCTCTGGATCGACCAGGGAGCAGTGCGGGGCATGGGTTCCGCCGACCAGGTCGTTGACCGCTACCAGGATTCCGTGCGAGAGCGGGAGAGGAGGTCGAGGGAGAAGCCCGAAGTGGCCGAGGTGGACCCCCAGCAGGGACCTGTCTGCCGCATTGAGGACTACCGTCTGCTGGACGCCGACGGACAGCTTTGCGACCAGTTCCGTCACGGCGACCCGCTGGCGGTGGAAGCCGAGGTCTATTTCAGGGAAGACTTCCAGGGTATCCCCGCACTAGGCGTGTCGGTGATGCGCAATGACGGCGAAGTCATCTACGCTACCTCAAGCGCCCTGGAGGGAAGGGAATTGGAGAAAGGCGAAAAGGGCGTCTACCGGGGACGGCTGGTGTTGCCTCAACTGAGCCTCCTGGCCGGACGCTACAGCCTCACCTTCCTGGCCACCGACCACCACAGCATGCAAGTCTATGACGCCGCCGAAGAAGTTTGCCCCTTTACCGTGGAGTATCCCGGCTCGGACATCGGCATCGTCCGTTTGCAGCACCGGTGGGAGTGAGGATCTCAACTAAAAGCGAATCAGGGCCGAGGCCCAGGTCAGGCCGACGCCGAAGCCTGAGGCCAGGACCAGGTCTCCGGGTTTGAGGCGGTCCCCGTTGAGGGCCTCTTCCAGCACCAGGGGGATGGAGGCGGAGACGGTATTGCCGACACGGTCAAGGTTGCGCACGACTTTGGCCTTGGGCAGTTTGAGCCGGGACTGAAGGGCGTCGAGGGCCAGCTTACTGGCCTGGTGGAAGGCAAAGAGATCGACGTCGTCCAGACTCAGGCCGTTGCGCTCCAGAAGGGAACGGATCTGGGGAGGCACCTTGCTGGAGACCAGGCCCAACACCGCGATGCCGTCCATGAAGACCTGTTCCGGGGTGCGCTTCTCATCCGGCCCATCGGATTCTTCGGGGGTCGCCTCAAACGGAGCGGGACGCCGGCAGCCCCCGCCCGGGATGATGATGCGGTCGAAGAACTTTCCCTCGGTGGCGCACTCAACGTCGAGAATGCCTGATTCCCCTTCCTCGCCGGCTGAAATCCAGGTCACTGCGGCTCCGTCTCCGAAGAGCACGCGCACGGAACGGTCGTCGGGCCCGGTGCGCTTGCTCAAGGTATCGGCCGTCACCAGCAGCAGGCTTCGCGACTGTCCGCTGACGATCAGCGAGCGGGCCAGGGCCAGTCCGTTGACGTAGCCCGAGCACCCCATGGCCAGGTCGAAGGCGAAAACCTCCAGCGGCAACTCCAGCTTTTGATGGAGGACGCAGGCATTGGCGGGGAGGAAGTAGTCGGGCGTCTGGGTGCAGAACACCAGCGTGTCGGCCTCCTCCGCCTCGGGGTGACTCTGAAAGAGCCTGCGGCAGGCCTTCTCGGCCAGGTCGACGGCCGTCTCGTCCTCAGCGGCGAAACGCCGTTCGCGAACCCCGGCTCGGGCCTCCACCAACTTCATGTCCCACTCGGGATGGTCCCTGGACAGCTCGTCGTTGCTGACGATGCGCTGGGGGAGGTGGGATGCGATGGCTTCTAGTTTGGCTTGAATCATGTGAGTTGCCACAAGCATGCTAGCACGCTTAGAGGAAAGACCCGGGGTCTTTCCCAGGCTCGCGGTCTCCGGACGCCAGGAATTGATTGGCGGAATCCCAGGCCGTCCATTGCTGGGGACTGAGTTTGATCATCTCTTCGGCCTGACCCAGACAGCGTTGAAGGTCCTGAGAGGCGTTTCCGCTGGGCTCGATCGGCTCTCGCAGGACGAGCTTAAATCGCGTCCAGTCGTCTTCATGACGCAGGATGAAGTAAGGAAAAATGGGAACCCCGGCCAAAGCGGCCAGGCGCACCGGTCCGCTGGGAAAACGACAGCGCCGGCCCAGGAAATCGACTTGCAGGGCGTGGTCGACCAGGTGAGGAGGAATGTCGAGAGGCATCGACACGAATCCTCCCTGGCGCAGCACCTTCAGGGCCTCAAGGCTCCCCAGTGCCTTGCCTCCCGAAGGGGACTTGAGGTTGACGTAGATGGCGTGTCCTCCGCACTTGCGTTCGATCCAAAAGAGGCGCCAGCGGCTGTGGGCGTTGAGGGGACGCCCCATGGAGGAATCGTTGCGCGAGTCGTGGGTGAGCGGATAGACCTTGAAGCCCATTTGTCCCATGGCCATCACGGCCATGCAGATCGATCCCAGGTGGACGGTGGCCAGGACGGCTCCGCGCCCCTGACCGCGAAGTTGGTCGAGGTGCTCCTCCCCCTCCACCTGAAAGCGCCTGCCCACCAGGCTCGGGGACACCCGGTGGTAGCCGTAGGAATCAAGCTCGTCGGCCAGTTGCAGGACGAAGGCCTGTCGGGTCGTCTCCTCAGCCTGACCTGCCGAGTAGCCCAGATAGTGCCGCATGTTGGCGACGCTATGGCGGCGCGAGTCCTCTCGGCGCTGCATTCGCTTGCGGGCGCGGCGACGTCCCAGGGCTTGCCGGATGCCGGTGGGGAGGGGAGCGATCAGCGGCAGAAAGGCGAAATAATAAAGCCATTCCCCCAGGCGTTTGGACCTCGTCATCAACTCGCGGCGATTATACCAGTCTGCTTGGCCGCCTATGAGATCCGCCGCCAGGACGCTACTCGGCGCGCAGGGCGATGATGGGGTCGACGCGCAAAGCCCGCAGCCGGGCCGGGATCCAGGTGGCCAGCAGCGACATGGCCACCAGCGCAAGCGCCACCACGGCATAGGTCACGGGATCGAGCGGACTCAGGTCGACCAGCATGTTGGCGAAGAGTCCGGCCACCGGGATGGCCAGCAGGGCTCCCAGCAGCACGCCGATAGCGGCCAGCAGCAATCCCTGCCGCAGGACCATTGAAAGAATGCGGCGGTTGCCGGCTCCCAGGGCCATGCGGATGCCGATCTCCTGGCGCCGCTGGGCGACCGAGTAGGAGATTACGCCGTAAAGTCCGACCGCCGCCAGAACCAGTCCGATGAGGCCGAAGGAGCCCACCATGGTACTGGCGATGCTGAAAAGAAAAGACCCCTTGCCTTCACGCAGATGCGTTTCCATCGTGCGCACGTCGAAAAGGGGCAGGTCGGGAGCCAGGCGCCGGATTTCGCCGCGGATACTGCCCAGCAAGGCGGTCGGCTCCCCAGCCGTCTGAACATGGACGATTTGCTGCGAGCTGTAGCGCTGCTTGAAGGGGGTGTAGATGTAAGGCGGGGTGGTTTCGCCGGGAAGGTTGTAGACGCTGTTGCGGGCCACGCCCACGATCTCCATCCAGGGGCCGTCGGGGCCCTCGGTGCTCACCTGCTTGCCCAGCGGATTCTGGCCGGGCCAGTAGGTTTCCACAAACTTCTGGTTGACGACGGCCACTCGACGCCCTTCCGGATCGTCTTCTTCCGCAAAGCCTCGCCCCTGGACGATGGGGGTGCCGATGGTTTCGAAGTAGTCGGTGTTGACGGTGTTGCGGGGCATGACATGCCCGCTCTTGGCTTCCTCGCCCTCATCGCCCTGGATGTGGACGATGTCGATGCCGTTGGAAATGTTGATGGGGATGAAGGCGGCGGTGGTGGCCGAAACCACTCCCGGCAAGGTCCGCACCTGGCGCAGCAGTTGATCGTAGAACTGGCGGCCTTGGGCTTCGTCCATGCTGACCAGCGAAACGTCGGTGGTGAGAAGCAAACGGTTCTGGCGGGCAAATCCCAGGTCCATGTCGGCCGCGTTCCAGGAGCTGCGCACGAACAGTCCCGTAACCACCAGCAAGATCAGCGACACCGCCACCTGGGTCACGACCAGGGCGCTGCGCAGGCGTTGGCGTCCGCTGCTGCTGCCGCGTCCGCTGTCTTTGAGGGCTTCGTTGAAGTCCTGGCGGGTGGCCTGCCAGCCGGGCAGCAGTCCGGCCAGCACCCCGGCTACTACGGCGGCCAGGAAGGCGAAGGCGAACACTCGCAGGTTGGGATCGAAGTTGAGCTGAAACTTGAAGTCGGAGGCGATGGGAACGTTTTCAAGGTATTGAGTGCAGGCCCAGGCGATGGCAAAGCCTGCCACCGCGCCAAGAAAAGAGAGGAGGACGCTTTCAGTGACCATCTGGCGGGCGATGCGCAGGCGTCCGGCTCCCAAGGCGGTGCGTATGGCGATTTCTTTTCCGCGTCCGGCGGCGCGGGCCAGCAGCAGATTGGCCACATTGGCGCAGGCGATCAGCAGAACCAGCCCCACCAGAACGGAGAAGATCATGGCCACGGGGGGCAGGAAGGTCACGGCCCCTGTTTCAAGGCGCGCCATCGATTCAGGATAGGCCAGCGCCCGCACTCCCCGGTTGGTTTCGGGGTAGCGTTCCTGAAGGCGGGTCGACATGGCTGCCAGGGCTTGGCGCGCCTGCTCAAGCGTCACCCCCTCGCGCAGGCGGGCCATGGTGCGGAAAGTCATCCTTTCCCGCTGCTCGAAAATGGAGTCGGGATCGGCAGTCAGGAAGGTCAGAGAGGCTTCAGGCGCATAGATGTCGGACTCGATGAAGGAATTGGTTCCCCAGAATTTCTCCGGGAGGACGCCGATGATGGTCACGGGGCGCCCTGAGAGTTCGACCGTCGAGCCCAGCGTGGAGGGGCTGGCGTTGAAACGCTGCTGAAAGAAGCGGTAGGAGATCAGCACCACGTCGCCGGCCTGTCCCCGGCGTCCTTCCTCCAGCGACCAGATGCGCCCTCGGGCGGCCTCCAGCCTGAGCAGCGAAAAGTAGTTGGCTGTGGCGGCGGTGACGATCACCCGCTCGGGTTCCCCGCCTGACTTGAACTGTGAAAGCAAGGTGACTTCACCGGCCACATCGCTGAAGACCTCGTCGAGACGGCGGTAGTCCTCCATGTTGGGATAGGAGACGTTGTTGGGCATGACGTCTTCCGAGGCTTGCTGGGCGATAATCACCAACTGGCCCGCGTCTTCGACCGGCAGTTGGTGAAAGAGGAAACTGTTGACGATGGTGAAGACAGCCGTATTGGCGCCGATTCCCAAGGCCAGGGTGACGACGGCGGCGACGGTGAATCCGGGACGCTTGGCCAGGTTGCGGACGGCCAGTTTCAGGTCTTGACCAAAAGAATGCAGCATGAGGACTCCTCCTTCTCACCTGACGGACGGAGTCCCCGATTGTTAACAAACCTGCCGGACCGGTCTCATCTCAGGCTCTCGAGGTATTGCCGGGCCTGATCGAAGCGGGCGTCGAGGTTGGGGGTTTCGGTGCCTTGATAGCCTACTTTGAGGCGTTGGCGGGCGACCTCGAGCAGGCGCAGGAGCTGGGCGGCCGACTCGGAAGCCGCCTGGGGGTCGCTGCTGCCTCGGCTGCCGATCCAGACCGGCGCGGTGTGGGCGAAGGGATAGGAGTCCATGGCCGGCCAGCCGATATTTCCGCCGTAGGCCTGCACGGCCACCCATCCGGCCTGGGGCAGGTCGATCTGTCCGCTGAAGGTGCGGCTTGCGGGAGTGTCGGGTCCGCTCTCGCTCCAGGCCACCTGTCCGTTGACCAGGATCTCCAGGTTCTCGAAGGGAAGGGAAGAGTGGACGTCGAGGGTGAAGGGGGTGGGTCCGCCCTGCGGAAGCACCTCGCCCGGTCCGCTCTCATTCAGATGGAAGTCGATGAGGGGGCCGTTGCTGACGAAGCTGCGGCCTTGGCGCAGGGCCTCCAGGTAGCTGTCGAAGTGGAAGTCGCCCTCGGGACGCACGTAAACGCGGGTGGTTCCCACCGCCATGCTGCGGTAGAAGTCGGGGAAGGCATCGGTTCCGGCCCAGGGAGACACGCTGCGTCCGATGTTGAGCAGGTGGTGCCAGACCTGGGAGGTGCCCCTCTCGTCGCTCCACAAGCAGGCTACCTCCAGCGCTTGCAGGGCCCCGGTGACGGCGTCGGCCACCAGTTCCACGGGCACTGATCCCAGTCCGCTCTGGCTGAGCGGATCAGGATTGGAGACGGGATGTACGTAGGCCGCCAGACCTCCCTGACGTCGGGCATGGACCAGAGCCTGCACGTTGGGCCGGTCGTCCTGTTGGTAGACCTGATATCCGGGTCCCCAATACCAGGGCCAGAACACGCTCTCCACTCCGATCAGACCCAGGTGTCCCAGGAAATGGGAGCGGATTTCCTGTCCGAAGGCGATAAGAGGAGGATGGTCGAGGCGCCTCCAGTCCCAGAACTCGAGGTCCTCAAAGCGGTTGTGGAGGTTGGCCAGAAGCGGGGTGGCCACGTCCATGTCTTCTCCTCGCAGCATGGGCAGCAGGTGCTCGGGCTGAAGCTTGTAGGGTCCCCCGTAGTTGAGGTGAAAGTGGTGATCGCCCGCGTACCACCCGGCTTGGCGCGCGTCCCACACCTGAACCAGGGTGAGGTCTACCTGACTGCGTCCTTGCGGCTGCAGGTCAAGGACGGCCGAAACGGGCGGGGTGGCGAGTCCTTGCACGGCGGAAACGGCCACGGGGCCCAGCGGAACCTGCAACTCGATATGGCCGGGACTGTAGAAGTAGGTCAGGCCGCTCTGCGAGTCGAAGCGCACCTGCCCGCTGTCGGGGATGAGGGGGTGTCCCAGGGCGTCCTCGGCGTGCAGGCGGACCGGCGCCAGTCCTTCTTTATCCGCCACCCGGGTGCGTACGGTGAGGCGCCGCGTGGGCTGGCCCCAGTCCCATTCCAGGACCTCCACAGTGTCCACCTGACCGCCGCCCACGGGGACGGACTTGAGCCGGAAGACCTGCTGCTGGTCGGCCTCGCAGAAGTAGATCCGCTCTCCCCTGGCGTCCCAGGCGGGGTGGAGAGGCAGCCCCTGAGAGTGCGTGAGCTGGATCATGGTGTGGGTGTCGTTGACGTCCAGCAACCACAGGTCGTAGCCGTCCCCTCCGGGCCAGCCGGCCACCACCCGTCGTCCCCCCGGACCCAGAGCCGGATGGGTCTGGGAGGCGATGGCCTGATTCCTGAGGACGCGCTCGTTGCCCGATTCCGGTTCCCGGAGCATGAGGCGGTCGCGTCCGCGGCGGGTCTTGGAGAGGTAGACCAGGCGGCCGTCGCCGGCAGGTTGGGGACGCACCTCCAGGCCCGGCCCATCCGTCACTCGCTGGGCCGGCTCGACTCCCTGCAGCGGAATGCGCCAGATGTCGAGGCTGCCGGCGCGAGCGGAGGAGAAATAGAGCCAGCCTCCGTCGGGCGAATAGGCGGGGTGCAGGTCGAGCGTTCCGCTGTCGGCCAAGATCCGCTCCTGGCCGCTGTCGGGATCGATTTCCAGGATGCGTGTGTCGGTGGTGTCGTCGCGTACGAAGGCGATGCGCAGTCCGTCGGGCGAGAAGACCGGGGAGGAATCAATGCCGGCCCCGCGCGTGATGCGGCGGGCCTGGCGGGTTTCAAGGTCGAGCATCCACAGCCATCCCCGCGAGGCGAAGGCCAGGCGGCGACCATCGGGAGAAGGCGCGGGTTCGGATACGCCGGCTGCCACAATGGGCAACTCGTAGCCCTCCAGGTAGATGTGATGGCCGTAGCCGTCGACTTTGGGATAGCGGTTGGTGAATTGAGCCCGTAAGAGGCTGCTTTGAAACGAAAAAATCACCAGCAGCGAGAGCAATGCGCTTTTCATCGGGACACCTCCGGAATGGAGGCTAGCACGGTCAGCCCATCACCGCTAGGGCAGTGCGTCAGAAGTTTTGAGCCACCCTGTCGCGTTATCCCACGCT
>DATIPQ010000051.1 GCA_035471785.1 Acidobacteriota bacterium | reverse complement strand
GAAAGCTGGTCGACCCCGTGCAGGGTGCTGGCCTGAAAATTGTGGCGCAGCCCCAGCGTGTGTCCGACCTCGTGGGCCAGCAGTTCCATGGTGTACTGGCGCACGAACTCCTCTTCCTCTCCGGCGTCCCAACTGGGCCGCGAGGAGAGGACGTCGTAGGCCATGGAGACCTTTTCGGCCAGTCCCTGCCCGTAGCTGCACAGATTGCGTCCGTCGGCGAGGGCGCCCTCATGCTCCCAGGCGTCCTCCTTGAGCTTCTGCATGGCCTGCACCGGGTGCACATAGAGCTCGTAGCGGCGCCGCGCTCCCAGCCTCAGGATGCCCTCGCTGATTCCGATGTCGGCATCCAGCAACTGGCCCGTGTAGGGATTGCTGTGGGAGGGTCCGATGGCGAAGCTGGCGTCGTAGCCGATCATCCAGCGGATGGTGTTGTAGCGGATGTCGGCGGGGTCCCACTCGGCGTCGTCGGGCTGCTGTTTGACCACCACTGCGTTCTTGAATCCCGCCCCTTCAAAAGCATCGTTCCAAAGCAGGATGCCGTCGCGGATGGCGTCCCGATACTTGTAGGGGATGGAGTTTTCGAGCCAGAAGACGATGGGCTCGACCGGCTCTGAAACTTCGGCTTCAGGGTTCTTCTTCTGCAGGTTCCAGCGGGCGATGTAGCGTACATAAGGAGTCTCGGGCTGGTCGTCGGTGTAGTCCATGTGCATGTCGACGAAGTAACCGATGCGGTCGTCGGCCAGTCGCGGCATGTAGTCGTTTTCGGGCAGTTCCACCAGGCTGTAGCGGAAGCGCAGGCTGAGCGAGCGGGGATCGGGCAAGGTTACCGAACGGCCTTTGACTTCGCTGGCTTGAAAGTTGAGGACCGCGCCGATCTCGGAGTTCCTGGGAAAGGACTTGAGGAAGACAAAGCCGCTGTCGTCCTTGTTGATTTTGTAACCGGTGTCGTAGCGGGCTTTGAGTCCCTGGGCCGTGCCGTGCAGATCTCTGGAGAGCCACAGTTCCTCCAAATCGACGAGGACGCTGTTGCGCTCGGGATGCGGCTTGCTGAGGATCTTGGCCGAAGCCATCAGCGAGTCGCTGAACGACTTTTCCACCGCCCTGGCCGCGGGGGTTCCCGGGTCGGCCCGGAAGCGGATGTTCTTCTGCACCAGTTGTACCCGCTTGCCGAAGCGGCGCCACTGGAAGACGTACTCTTCGCGCATGATGGTGCCGTAGAGGCCGCGCTCGCCCGTGGCCTGCTCGGTTTTGGCCGAGTAGAGGTAGTCCTCGTCGAACTGCTCGGGCAGGATCTCGATCAGGACCTTGTTTTCGTCCTCCTTGCGGTAGAAACTGAAGAGTCCCTCGACCCGTTCCATGTCTTCCACCACGTCCTCAAAGGACTTCTCTTTGTCCTTCTTTTTATCTTGTTCTTTTTCCGCGTCCTCGGCTTTCTTTTCGCCGTTTTCTTGCTGGGCTTCCGGCTCCTGCGGAGCCTGCTGGGCCGGTGTCCCCAAGACCTGGGACATGCCCAAAAGCACGCATAGCGCCAGCAACCACAGCAGGATGGATGGTTTTCTTCCAGACGGTTCTGCTTTCATAGGTGAACCCCTTTCACAAGACATTTGCAAATACCAATAGCAATGTGGTGAGTGCCTGCCCTCTAGGACGGAAGGGAGGCGGTTCTGGTTTACATTTTTTCTCTGCGGCGGGCTATTCCAAAAGCCCCGAGAGCCAGTGCATGAGGTTGAGGAGGAACTGGGAGAAGTTCCCGTTGCTATCGAAGCCCTGGGCGCACCCCCCCTTCAGCGGGGGGCGTGGACGGGGATGGGGACGGTTTCGAAGAGGAGCATGGGGACCAGGTTGGGACGGGTTCCGCGCAGCAGCAGCAGGGTGGACGGCTGGGAGCTTTCGATGCGGATGACGTCCCCCGTAAAGCCGATGAACTCGGCGTCCAGAACCGCCAGGTGCTTGGCGCGGGGGGCCAGGTTCTCCACCAGCGCAACGCGGCGGACTTCCTCTCCGGCCGCGGTCAGCAGAACCGCCTCAACCAAGGCGGATTCATCGCCTTGATTGATGATCGACATGCCGTCGAAGACGTTGGCCCATTCGCCCGGATAGAGCAGGAACTCGGTGTCCATCACGGCGCTGGCCGGCGTGTGGGCGGTGGCGCCGGGCCCGTCCACGAAACGGTAGCCGGCCACCACTGGAGTGGGCTCGGCCGAGCAGATGCCGAAGTGGCTGACGGGCTGCTCGTGGAACAGTTCCTGAGAAAGACCGATCTGGCTCTGCCCTTCCAGGACCTGCAGAGAGACCTCCTGCAGCCGTTGCCCCGTTTCATTGAAGCCTGCCAGGGTAACCTGGGCGTTGAGCGAAGCCCCGGGGTGGGCCACGAAAATGCGCGTCTCGAAACCCACTCCTTCGGGAGTCACGTGGGCCACCCATCGGGAAGGATCGCTGCAGGCGGCGGCTCCCCGGGAACGGATGGAAGAAGCCTCCAGGACTCCCGGACGCCCGTCCACGGGCACGGTCTGGAAGAGCAGCACCTGCCCGGTTTGGGGACGGCTGCCGCGCAGGATCAAGGGCGTGAAAGGCTGATCGGATTCAAGAGCGATCATATCCCCCTGCTGTCCGATGAACTGGGCGTCGATGACCGACAGCGCCTTGCCCAAAGGAGGCAGGTCGTCGGCCAGCGTGGCCCGGCCCACTTCCTCTCCCTGCGAGGTCAGCAGCACGGCTTCGATGGTGGACGGCTGGTCGCCGCGGTTGATGGCGGCCAGCCCGTCGAAGACGATGTCGTACTCGCCCGGGAAGAAGAGGAAGCGTTCAGACATCAGCCCGGTTTCGGCCACGTGGGCGCTGGCGGCGGTTCCGGCCTTGAAGCGGTAGGCGGCGGAGACGGCGGCCTGGCTGGGCGCGCACACGCCCAGATGGCTGATGGCTTCACCGGGAAAGATGTCGGTACTGAGGTCGATGAGGGTTTCTCCCGGCTCCACCATTCGGATCAGCGAGGGCAGCGCAGTGCCGTCCTCGGAGTAGGGGACCAATTCAACTTCGGCGGCTTGATCGCCCGGGTTGGAAACCAGCACCGTGGTGGTGAACTCGACCTCGGGGGGCGTGACGTGGGGGATCCAGCGCTGGGGTTTGCAGGTGGGTCCGGGAGGGTCGATCTGGACCCGCCAGGCTCCCCGCCCATGGGTGAAAGCGAAGAGCAGGCGCGTGCCGTCATCGCGTTCGATCAGGTCGAAGGACTCGGTCACGGTGTTGGGGAAGCCGCTGCTTTCCACGGCCCAGGTCTGGCCGCCGTCCTCCGAGATGAAAACGCCCAGGTCGGTGCCCAGGAAGAGGCGTCCCGGCACCTGGGGGTCGGGCAGGATGGCGTGGACGGGAATGTCGGGCAGCGCTCCCGCTCCTTGGCCGTCCAGCGGCCGCCAGGTGGCGCCCCAGTCGGTGGACTTCCACACGTGGGTGCCGCCGAAGTTGGCGTAGGTGGCGTAGGCGGCGGCTTCTTCATGGGGATCGAAGGCCAGCCAGGTGACGAATCCGCCGCGGGGCTGGACCGAGGGCCAGGGCGAAGCGCCGATGGTGCTGAGAGCCGATCCCTGGCGGTGGATGAAGCCGTTGTTCATCCCCACCAAGGCGCGGTTGGAGTCGATGGTGGAGACGGCGATGGCGCTGACGCTGGCGTTGAGGCTGAGGTTGTCGCTGGCTGCCGACCAGATGGTGCCCCGGTTCTCGGTGCGCCACACCCGGTTGCCCCCGATCCAGAGCCGGTCGGGGTTGTTGGGATCGAGCAGGAAGGGAGTAATGAAGAGGAAGTTGGCGGGGCTCTCCAAGATTCCCGTCGTAAGGCCAATGTTGACGGTAGTGCCGCCGTTGTCGGAGCGGCTGAAGGCCAATCCTTGAAAAGAGAGGTAGAGGGTGTCGGGATTGCGGGGATCGACCGCCGTGTAGGCCCCGTCGCCTCCCAGGATTCGGCGCCAGCCGTTGGGTCCGGCTTGGTCCGAACTGAGCAGCGTCCCGTTGTCCTGGGCGCCGGCAAAGTAAGACTCTCCGTCGGGGAAGGCGGCGCCGTGATAGAACTGGATCGTGCCGTAATTGGTGACTAAGTGCCTCCAGGTCACTTGGCTGTTGGCCGGGCTGCACACCGAAGTGGGCTGCGTGGAGCGCGGGGCGCGGGCGTTGTCGGTGCGCCAGACGCCTCCGTCTCCCCCCAGGTAGAAAGTCTGGTTGCCATCCACCCCGTAGTCGGGATGAAAAACGATGACGTGGTTGTCGGCGTGCGAGGAGGGCGGGGATCTCCACCAATAGGAGACCGGCCCCCAGTTGCGTCCGCCGTCATCGGAGCGGAAGAGGTCCACGCCCCCTGCCCACACCACGTCAGGATCGGTGGGGTCGACGGCGATCACGTTGGCGTACCAGCCCAGGTTGGAAAATCCGTCGGACGGTCCTGAGCCGCACAGGACCCGGTTGGCGATGAGCGGATTGCTGAGCAGCAGGGTGTTGAGTTTGTTGGCGTCGGTGTTGCGCACCAGCGGCGTCCAGGTGCCCGGAAATCCCTCTTGGTCGGAGCGGAAGACGGCGTGGAGTCCGCCGCTATAGGGGCCGGGAGCGATGCTGGAGGCCAGAGCGTAGACGATGTTCTGGTTGGAAGGCGCGATGGCCAGCGAGGTGAGTCCCATACCGGGCTCGGTCAGCACCTTGTTCCAAGCGGCGTCGGAGTTGGCGTCGCGGTTGCGGTAGATCACGGCCTGGTCGAAGAGGGTCCCGCAGGAGGCGAAGAGGAAGTCGGCGTTGCCCTGGTCGCTTCGCATGGCCAGGTGAAGGCAGCCCCCTGCGATCAGCGCCCCGTTTTCCTTGCGGGGATCGAGCGACAGGGTCCAGGACTGGCCGCCGTCCAGCGACTGCCAAACTCCCGAGCGGGTGGCGGCGTAGAGGCGGTCGGGGT
>DATIPQ010000050.1 GCA_035471785.1 Acidobacteriota bacterium | reverse complement strand
TCGTTCTTAATCGTCCCGTAAGGCTGAGATGGGATTGATGCGGGCGGCTCGCTGAGCGGGCAGGTAGGCGGCCAGCGAGGCCACCGCCAGCATCAGCAAAGCGGCCAGCAGCAACGGCAGAGGATCTTGCGGCTCGATGCCGTAGAGCATTCCCGAGAGGGTGCGGGCCGCCAGCAGGGAGGCTGGAATCCCGGCCAGCAGGCCGATGGCCACGACTCCGATCTCGCGCATGACCAGGCGCAAGATGCGCTTGGCGTCGGCGCCCAGAGCCATGCGGATGCCGAATTCGCGCCGCCGTGAGGCCACCGAGTGGGAGAGCGTACCGTAGAGGCCCACCGCCACCAGCAGCAGAGCTGTCAGGCTGAAGAGCGAGGAGATTCGGGCCAACTGATACTCCTGTTCGGCGTTGCTTCGGAACTGTTCCCGGAAGGTGGTGAGGCCGCTGATGGGCAAATCGGAGTCGATTTGACGCACGGCTTCCTCGATGCGGCGTCCCAACAGCGGAGCGGGTCCGCTGAAGCGCAGGTAAAAGGTCGCGTCCCTGAAGCTTGAGCCGATTTGCTGAGCCGACAGGTAGATGACGGGCCTGAAGTCGTCGCGAAGGGCCGCGTAACGCACGTCGCCGGCAACGCCGACGATCTGAAAGGACTGGTTGATTCCGGGAATCAGGGCCAGGAAGTCGGGACTGACGTTGGGTTCCAGGATGCGGCCCATGGGATTCCCTTCGATGAAGCGTTGCACGAAGGACTGAGAGACGACGGCCACGGGCCTTCCCGGCAGGTCCTGGCCGGTAATGCCGCGTCCGGCCGTGATGGGGATGCCGGTGGAAGAAAAGAAGCCTTCTCCCACGTAGCTCACGATGGGACTGTAGTCGACGGGGTTTCCATCGACCGAGAAGGGAAACGAGGAGATGGAGCCGTCCAGCAGGCGCTGGCCGTTGTATCCCACATCACGCACCCCTTCCAGTCCCGCCAGGGTTTCCCGCAGCCGCCGCGCCAGGTCGAGGTTCTCTTGCGGGCTGTAACCGGTTCGGCGGGGATCGATATCGAAGACCATGAGTCCGTCGACGTCGAAGCCCGGATCGGTTCCCATCAGGCTCAAGAAGGTCGAGAGCAGGAGCGCGGTGGCGGCCAGGATGACCACGGCCAGGCAGACCTGCAAAGCGATGAGTCCGCGGGCCAGCAGGCGGGCGGAGCGGCTTTGGCTGGAGCGCAGCGATGAGGACTTGAGGACGGGAGCCGGATCGACCGATGAGGTCCGCAGGGCGGGCAGCAGGCCGAAGGCGAGTCCGACCAGCACCGAAAGTCCCAGTGCAAAAAGGAGGATGGTGGCGTTGATTTCGGCGTCTACGGTCAGGGACCGGCCGCTGCCGACCAGGTGGGCGATCCAGTCCGATCCCCAGTAGGCTAACAGCACGCCCAGGAAGCCGGCAATCAGCGCCAGCAACACCGATTCGGCGGCCAGTTGTCGGATCAGGCGCAGGCGGGAGGCTCCCAGCGAGACCCGCACGGCCATTTCGTGACTGCGGCGGGTGGCCCGCGACAGCAGGAGCGCGGAGACGTTGACCACAGTCAGCAGCAGCACCAGCCCCACCAGCAGTCCGGTCATGGTGATGCTTTCGGCCAGGCTCTCACGCCGCTCGGGTTGTCCCTGGCCGCCCTCCTTGAGGGCCAGGCGGGGGAGAGGACGCTGGGAAAAATCGAGATCGGGATTGGTCTGGGCCAGACTGTCTCTGACGATGTTCTGAAAAACCGGGGTCATGGCTGCCTCGGCCCGGGTGCGGCTGACGGAAGCATCGAGGCGTCCCATGATCTGCAGCCACCAGCGGTCAGTCTGACGGGTGGCCTCTCCGAAGCCGTGGAACTCCTCCATCATGGAGAGGGGAAGGAAGATGTCGGGCGTGGTGCCCAGTTGCAGGGTTCCGCGGAAGGAGGCAGGCGCAACCCCCACGATGGTGGCCGGGTAGCCCTTGACGACGATGCGTTTTCCCACGATGTCGGGGTCGGCTCCCAGCCGGTTGATCCAGTATCCATGGCGCAAAACCACTGCCAAGGAGGCCTCGGGACGCATGTCGCCACGGCCGATGAGGCGTCCCATGGCCGGCCGCAGGCCCAGTCCGGAGAAGAAGTCTCCGGACACCATCTGCCCTTGCACCAGTTCGCTTTCGTCGCCGTAACGCAGGTGGATGCGGCCCACTCCGGTGAAGGCGAAGACCGACTCCAGGAGGGTGTTCTCCTGCTCCAGCCGCTCGAAGACCGGGTAGGGAAGGGAATTGGTGCTTCCCAGGCCTTCGGGGGTGCGGGTGTTCCATCCCGAGGTGATGCCGAGTCTGATTTCAGGGTCGTAGACGGCGTGCAGCAGCACCAGCTCATGGGGATTCTCGACGGGGAGCTGTTCCAGCAATACGGCGTGAGTCACCGAGAAGAGCGAGGTGGCTCCTCCGATGCCCAGCGCCAGGGTGATGATGGCGGCCAGAGCCAAACCTCTCCGGCGCCTGAACAGTCGAAAGCCGTAGGCGAGATCTCCGCCGAGTCCCCAAGTCCCCATGCCGCCTCCTCGTTGAATTACCGGTTTGGCCTTTAGACGTCCAAGAATAGCCGAAGGTTGGATAGATTGCTGCGGAGAAGCATTTACATCCTGGTCACAGGGGCGTTAGAGGCTGAGGCGGCGCAGGCGCAGAGCGTTTGAGATGACGGAAACCGAGGAAAAACTCATGGCGGCCGCGGCGATCATGGGACTGAGCAGGAGTCCCGTCCAGGGATAGAGAATGCCTGCCGCCAGGGGGATGCCGAGGGCGTTGTAGATAAAGGCGAAAAAGAGGTTCTGGCGGATGTTGCGCATGGTGCCGCGGCTCAGGCGGACGGCCTTGACCAGTCCTCTCAGGTCGCCCTTGAGCAGCGTCAGTCCGGCCGACTCCACGGCGATGTCGCTGCCGGTGGCCATGGCGATGCCTACCGAGGCCTGGGCCAGCGCCGGAGCGTCATTGACTCCGTCCCCGGCCATGGCCACCCGCCGGTTTTCCTCTTTCTGCAGTTTCTCGATGACGTCGGCCTTGTCTTGAGGCATGACCTCGGCCTGGACTTCCTCGATCTCGAGTTCCTCGGCCACGGCTTGGGCGGCGGACTGGGAATCGCCGGTGAGCATGACCAGCCGCAGTCCGCGGCGGTGGAGTTCCTCTACGGCTTCGGGAGTGGACTCTTTGATGGGGTCTTGGATAGCCAGCAGCCCCGCCAGGCTCCCGTCCTCCGCCAGGTAGACGACGGTGGCTCCTTTGCCTCCCATCTCCTCGGCCTTTTCGGCCAGCGATTGGGCATCGATGCCGTTGTCCTCCATGAAGGAGCGGTTGCCCAGCAGTGCCGACCGGCCCTCGATCGACCCTTTCACCCCCCGCCCGGTTACGGCTTCGAAGTCATCAACCGGGGGAAGCTTTTCGCCGTCCCCTTGGTTTGATTCCCTGTAGGCCTGCAGGATGGCTTCGGCCAGCGGATGCTCGGATGGATTCTCCAGCGCGGCCGCCAGTTTCAGCACCTCTGCTTGGCTGCGGTCCCCGGCCGGCACGACCTGGGTCACCCGTGGGGCGCCTTGTGTCAGCGTCCCGGTCTTGTCGAAAACCAGCGTGTCGACTTTCTCCAGCGCTTCCAGGGCCTGTGCTTCCTTGACCAGCACGCCTTCATGAGCCCCGCGTCCGGTGGCCACCATGATCGACATGGGAGTGGCCAGTCCCAGCGCGCAGGGGCAGGCGATGATGAGCACCGCCACGGCGTTGACGATGGCATAAGAGGGGGCCGGACCCCAGGCCAGCCACACCAGGAAGGTGATCACCGCCGCCGCCACCACCGAGGGCACGAAGATTTCCGCCACTTTGTCGGCCACGCCCTGAATGGGGGCGCGTGAGCGCTGGGCTTCGGAGACCATCTGCACGATCTGAGAAAGCACCGTGTCCGCTCCCACCCTGGCTGCTTGCATGACGAAACCGCCCTTTTGGTTGAGGGTGCCGCCGGTGACTTCGTCTCCCTCAGCTTTCTCCACCGGGACGGGTTCGCCGGTGACCATCGATTCGTCGACCGAGGAGGATCCTTCCACCACTTTTCCGTCCACCGGGATTTTCTCGCCGGGACGCACCCGCAGCCGGTCGCCGACTTTGACCTGGTCGAGCGGAATTTCGTTTTCATCGCCGTCCTCGCCGATTCTGCGGGCCGTTTTGGGCGCCAGTTCCAGCAGCGAACGCACGGCGTCTCCGGTTCGCTCGCGGGCCCGCAACTCCAGCACCTGGCCCAGAAGGACCAAAGTCGTGATCACCGCGGCCGATTCGAAGTAGAGCGCCACAAAGCCATCCGGCCCTTTCATGACGGGCGGGAAGAGCTGGGGAAGCAGCACGCCCGCGGCGCTGTAGAGATAGGCCACTCCCGTCCCCAGCGCGATCAGGGTGAACATGTTGAAGTTGAGGGTTTTGAGCGAGTTCCATCCCCGCTGAAAGAAGGGGAAGCCGCCGTAAAGCACCACGGGGGTGGCCAGAACGAACTGGACCCATTGCAGCAGCCCGGTGTCAAAGTTGCCGTGGATGGGATCGCCGGGAATCATCTCCGACATGGCGATCACGAAGACGGGGACCGTCAGGGCCAGCGAGAGCCAGAAGCGCCGCGTCATGTCGCGGAGTTCAGGGTTGTCGCTCTTCTCCAGCGTCACTTTGCGGGGCTCCAGGGCCATTCCGCATTTGGGGCAGGAGCCGGGTTGGTCCTCCAGGACCTCGGGGTCCATGGGGCAAATCCACTCCACTTTCTCGCCCGGGCCGGCCTCGACCTCTTCGGCTTCGTATTCCTGGTCGAGGTAATGACGGGGATGCTCCTTGAACTTTTCCAGGCAGCCCTGGCTGCAAAAGTAGTAGGTGCGGCCCTGGTGTTCCAAGCTGTGCGGGGCGGTTTCAGGATTCACCGACATTCCGCATACCGGATCGGTGGCTCCCTCAGCCTCATCGTGGTGGTTCATGTTCATAGCGGCTCCCTCCACAGTGTAGGATCTTCGAGGGTCGGTGTTAAGCGCTATGGTGAGTGACGGAGGCCATTTTGGTAGCCGCGGAGGTAAGCTGATGATTCGTGTCGGGATCGTTTTCGGAGGGCGTTCGGCGGAACATGAGGTGTCTCTGCAAAGCGCCCGCAACGTGGTGGACGCCTTGGACAGAAACCGCTATCAGGCCGTCCTGCTGGGAATCGACAAGCAGGGGCGCTGGCTGCACTACGCCGACGAGTCCCGCTTTCTGGAAAACGCCGGCGATCCCAAGCGCATATGCCTGGCCCCCGGCGGACGCCCGGTCACGCTCCTCCCCTGGGGCAATGACGGGCGCCTGGTGGCCCTCGACCCGGATAGCGGAAATGAAGAAGCCCCCTTGCCCCAGGTGGACGTGATCTTTCCCGTCCTCCACGGTCCGCTGGGCGAGGACGGCACCATCCAGGGGCTCTTCCGCCTGGCCGAGGTGCCCTTCGTGGGTTCGGGCGTGTTGGGTTCGGCGGCCGGCATGGACAAAGACGCCATGAAGCGGCTCTTCGTGCAGGCCGGAATCCCGGTGGCGCCCTGGCGCTTGCTGCGCTCGGCCGAGGAGGCCGATTTCACGTCATTGTCGCGCGAGTTCGGGCTGCCGCTCTTCGTCAAGCCCGCCAACATGGGGTCGTCGGTGGGCGTCCACCGCGTCTTCGACCGGGAAGCCCTCGAGCGCGCCCTCAAGGACGCCTTTCGCTTCGACCTCAAGGTGCTGGTCGAAAAGGCCATCCCCGGACGCGAGATCGAGTGTTCGGTGCTGGGCGATCAGGACCCCCAGGCCTCCGTCCCCGGCGAGATCGTTCCCAACGCCGACTTCTATTCCTACGAGGCCAAATACGTCGACGAGGACGGCGCCCAACTGATCATCCCCGCCCGCTTTTCCCGTCCCGAACTGACCGGGCGCATCCAGGACTACGCCATACGCGGCTTCCGGGCCCTCTGCTGCCGCGGACTGGCCCGCGCCGACTTCTTCCTCAGCGACGACAACGAGGTCTTCCTCAACGAACTCAACACCATGCCCGGCTTCACCCGCATCAGCATGTACCCCAAACTCTGGGACGCCTCCGGCATCCCCTACCCCGACCTCATCCACCGCCTCATCCAACTAGCCCTCACCCACCACGCTCGCCGCTCCAACTTGGCCACTTCCTACCTTTAGAGGCAAACCATGAGATTCGAAGTCCAATACAACGGAAGCAAGCTGTGCACTGCGGGTGTCGACGACTATGGTGTTGTCTCAGTCGTCGTACATCACGTGCGGAGAAGACCCTGGGAAGTCCCCGACCTTGACCGGGTTCAACTCGAAGAGGCGGAGTTAGAGGTAGGCGGCTTGGACAGCAATGGGGAGCGTTTCTAAGGGAACCATGTCTTGGAACGACGACCAAGCAGAAATGGCCTGGAAGGAATTGACTTCCAACGGTGCGATGACCTACAAGGACACGCTGCGCCTGCCCAACCCTGATTCCTGGACATCCTTCCCCCTCCAGAAAACCGGCGACGGCTGGACGCCGGTCATGGAGCAGATCACCTATCACCGGGTCAAGTAGCCTTCCTCCTGGCCAGGAGCCTTATCGACGTTCGATCATGGCCCTGATCGCGGCCAGTTGGCGGCGCCCCGGAGCGGTTCGCGTTCCCGCCGGCCCCATGCAAAAACGGTCGGGAAACCGCCAGGTGTGGCGGCTCCCGACCGAATGGGTCTTGCCCGCTGAGGCTCTTACCAGCGGCTTCCGCCGCCCGAGTGCCCTCGTCCCTCGTTGCGGGGACGGGCTTGGTTGACGGTCAGGGTGCGTCCGCCGTGGTCTTGGCCGTTCAAGTTCTCGATGGCCGCTTCGGCGTCTTCCTGGCTCATTTCCACGAAAGCGAATCCGCGAGGACGGCCCGTGGCCCGATCCTCGGGCATGTGAATGGACGAAACATCGCCATAGGACTCAAAAAGTTGCCTGACATCGCCCTCGCTGGAGCTGAAAGGCAGGTTTCCGACATAAATTCTCATTGACATTTGTGTTCTCTCACGCGCCGGCTGGCGGCGCACTTCAAATCTATCTCGCTGCGGGGCACCTGACGATGCTACTCCCGGCATAAAGAAGCTCTGGAATCGGTTGTGTGGAGCACTGGCTAGTAGTGAAGGGTCTCGGTTGGAAAATCGCGGGTCTCCGCGCCACCTCAGAGGCTTATCCTCGATCAGGTCGCTGCGCTACACGTTGTGACAGTCTGATAATACCACACAATTCCCGCTTCCGGACTGCAAATCATCGACGGCTGAAAGCCGGTCATGAAACAGGTCATTTACAACCGGGTGAAAGAACCCTCCAGCGCACCGCATGCCTTAGGCTCTTTCAGAGAGTCAAGCAGCCGGCTCGTCCCTATCCGTGGCCGAGGTTTTCTCCGATCAGGTTCTTGCAGACGTCTTTGAAGGCCTCCGGTTTGGGAGGTTTGAAGGGCGGGGCCTCTTTTGTGGGCCCTCCGTCCTGGTTGGCCTGCAAGTAGTTGTAGTAGCTGACCATGATGTGGCGCTGTCCGGCCGACCAGGTGCGGGTCACGGGCATGTAGCCGGGTCCGTCGAATCCGTCGGGATTGGTCACCCCGTAGATGCTGTTGGCCATGCTCTGGAAGGTTGCCGGGTCGCTGATGAAGTCCATGAAGGGGAAAGCGTAGAAGTAGGTCACGAAGACCAGGTCCCAGGCCACGTTGGTGGCCTGTTCGACAGTCG
This sequence comes from Acidobacteriota bacterium, assembly GCA_035471785.1. Classification (NCBI taxonomy): domain Bacteria; kingdom Pseudomonadati; phylum Acidobacteriota; species Acidobacteriota bacterium. The sequence goes on along the minus strand of DATIPQ010000050.1, from coordinate 56,750 downwards.
GGTTGAGTTTCAGCCATTCATCGAAGAGTTCCGCCAGGGCGTTGTCGAAGTTGAGGTTCTTGATGACGGTGTAAAAGGTCGAACCGATTCCCACCCCCGAAGGGAAGGGAGCGCCTTTGAACTGGCTGCCCGACTGGTAGGGCAGAAAGAGCAGGTTGGGGATGGCCGCTCCCTTGGAGATGGTCTGCACGACCACGGAACCGTCGGCAGGGACGTCAATTGCGCCCTGGAAGGGAACGAACTGACCCGACGGGTCTCGGTAGTTCACTTGAAAGGGCTCCTTGCCTGGATCGTAGGGCGCCAGCGTCAGGCTCAAGGCACGCCATTCCAGTTTGGCCGCCACGGCTCCCGTGGGGACCTGGCCGGGCGCGAATCCCTTGTAGCGCACCTGCACCTGGCAGGTGGGAGCCGTCGAGGGCATCCCCGCTCCCGGCGAGGACGCGTCGCCGTCGGAAAAGCTGGGATCGGGCTGCTCGGCGTACATGCCGCGGGTGTCGGTCTGGGCTGTCAGGTGGGTCTCGTAGAGGGCGGTGACGAGTTGCCTCGAAGTGGATTGGCCGCTTTGCACCTCCAGCGAGAAATCCCACTGGGCCAGATTGGAGACGCTGACTTGCTTGCCCTCCGTGGACAGATCGACCAGGCCGCCGAAGCGCTCATAAGTGCTCTGGTCGTAGGCCACATTCCAAATATAGGGAGCATCGCCGGGCCTGTTGAGGAGTAGCCGGACATTGCCGAAGTCGCACTTGGTTCCGCTGCTGTCGCGCTCGGGAATGCAATTGCCCATGTCGAGCGTCAGGCGGGTGACGTTGCCCGAAGCGTCCGCCTCATACTCCACCGTGGCCGGCCCCAAAGGATTGGGAGCGTGGACGGGAGCATCGGTGTTGGGCGGCAACTGGGGCGGGGGCTGGTACTGGGAGGGCTCCAGGTTGGCGGGCGTCACGTTGATGGCGGGCTTGCCGGGGGTGGTGGCTTTCTGGTCGTAGGGAATGAGAAAGCGTCCGCCGGGGACGCTGACCTGCTCGCCCGGCATCCAGATACCGATCCAGCCAGCTATCCTGCTGTAGGCGCGGCTGACCGGCTTGTCCTTGAGCTTGCCGTCGGCGTAGGCCTGATAGAGTTCGCCCATCCTCTCCAAAAGCGGATAGCGGTTACCGGGAGCAAGTCCGTCAAAGACCGGGCCCTGAAAGTAGAGCGTGGAATAGGCGTTGTAGCGCAGCATCAATCCCGCGGCGCCCTGGCTGAAGGCCTGCTGGATCTGCTGCTGGAGCGGTCCGCCCGTGCCGTTGAACTGCACCTTGTTCTTGTCGAAGCAGGTCTGGAAGACGGCCCCGAAATCGGCCGCGATGACCAGGTCGTTCTTGGAGTTGTAGTTGCGCGGGGCGGTGCTGATGAAGCGCGAATGCATGCGGGCCACGCTGGGGGCGGTGAATCCGGCGCTGCTGTCGCCCAGGGTGAGGCTGTCGTTGAAGATCTGCGAACTCCAGAAAGACATCGGGTTGACGTCAACGAGCTTGGCTTCCGAACCGCCCAAGTCAAGCTGCAAGGGCTTTTGCAGCCAGGGTTCCGTACTGGCGTCGTCGCTGTAGTTTCCGTCCACGCCCGTGTAGCCGGTGGTCAGGGTCTTCTGGGAAGGGGCCGAAAAACGCGAGGGGTCGCTGATCTTTGGTGCGTCGGCGGTGACGAATCCGCATTGCTGTCCGCCGTACATTCCCCATTCGGCGGGCGGAATCTTGCGGGTGGGGGGAGAGTAGGGGATGTTTTTGCGCAAAAAGGGCGGGATTTCGCTCATATCGTCCACGCCTTGACTGTGCAAGTAGTCGAAGTCGAAGTCGGCCTTGGGCGGGTCCCAGGTGTTGATGGCGAAGGACTCCGATCCGCCGTAGTCATTGTTGTTGATGGTGTTCGGATCCCAGTACTGGTAACCCGTGAAGTAAATACGAGGCAGATTCGCCGATCCCATGGCTTCTCCTCCCGGCAGCGTACTTCGGAAAGATTGACGGTTGAATTCGGTATAGCAAGCGAATAGCTAAGATGTCAATAGTTTTGTCTTACAAAAGCTGGAGAAAAAGTGAGGATTTTAAGAAAAACAAGTGAATTCAGAGCAAGAGCGCGAAGTCCAATTAGCTCTTTGTGTCTAAAGTTGACTGCAATGTTCGGCGACTTGTCGGTGGGAATGGTGAAGATCGCCCCGGGATGAGTCCGGGCCGGCAAGAGTGGTCCCACCCAATACCGTGTGAGGCGCATCCCTGCGGGATCCTGATAGCGCCTCAAGCCGCCTTACAGCAGGAGCCAGGGCATCGGCAAATCGAGAGGTCTGAGTTCCGAGGACACTTCTTCCTGCGGTGACTGGCATCTCGAGAGAAGCAGCGCCAGGATCGATACCCCGACTCTTGCAGCAACCTCCTCATAGATGTGTGAGACGTGTCGGCTCCCTGGGTTGGGTGGCCCCTGAGCTGCCCAAAAAGACTCCCTCCCGCTAACCCCTTTCCCCGACGACCGTGTCTACAAGCGGGACAGGCCTGAGGCGTTTCGGGATCAGTAACGTCGATCAAGGGCTTGGTCCCTCAGAGTCAGGCTTTTAGGAGGACAGATGATATGCATCAGTTTGCGAAATGTGTCGCGCTGCTGGTCTTGCTCTCGGCATGTTCGGGCAGCGATCCGCGCACCGTCCGGATCACTGCCGAAAACCAGGGTGAAATCTACAACCGGCTTGAGTCGAGCAAGGTCTTAACCCTGGCAGAGGCTCGGCAGCTAATCTCCTTCCTTGATCGACGTCAAGAAGAGTTGGGCAATTACAAACTGCCGCCCGGACGCACCTTGGCGGAGATCTTCGAAGAGGAGGAGTTCTTTCTCAACAACCCTCCCTCGGCTCCCCCTCTGCCCGAGGAGGACGGAGAGTTGCGGGCCGTTCCGATCACCAGCGAAAACCACAGTGAGATCTTCAACAGGGCCCTGGCGAGCGAAGCCTTTACGGCTCACGAACAGAGTCTCCTCAACGCCTACCTCGACCGCACCAAGGATAAGGAGGTCCCCGCAGGCCAAACACTCGAATTGCTGTTGAGGGTGGAACGGTGCCGCCAGGAGAAAGACGAGTTGGCCAGGACGCTTAGGCGCCAAGCTAAGCAGTCCTGCGATGCACAGCCGGAGGCGGTAGCCGAAACAAAGTCCCAAGAACCTGATGTTGACGAAGCGGCCGAGCCTGTCATGGAGGGCCCTCAGGCCCAACCCTTGTCGGCTGTCCTGCCGGAGGGAACCAAAGTGGCCATCAGCCTTACCCAGTCCCTCAGCAGCAAGGACAATCTGCCGGGAGATGAGTTCGAAGCTGTCTTGGACGAGGAATTACGAGTCGGCGATCTCTTGTTGGCGCCGAGACGAAGCGTCATCAGAGGCAAGATTATGAAAGCGGGCCGGTCCGAGGGCGCCAATGAACTAGCCTTGACCCTTACTTTGATGCAGGTGGGCGACGATCTCTACCCGCTGGCAACCAACGTCCTTGAATTCCGTGCCAAGAAACAGGGCTTCCTCAAAAAGCTGGCCCTTGGTGCCGCAGCGGGAGCCGCTATCGGAGCGGTTGCGGCAGGGCGCAAGGGAGCCGCCATTGGCGCAGCAGCCGGAGCCGGTAGCGGCACGGCCATCTCCTTTAAAGGCAAGCATGTGGAGTTCGAAGCCGAGCAGAGTCTTTATTTCTACCTCTCCGATCCGGTTGAAATGAGAGTCGCGGTAGAAGCTCGATAGAAGCAACCGGAGAACGGGTCCCTTGCAATGGACGAAACGACGCAAACGGTCAAATCCGGCCTGACGGATGTGTTCATCTCATATTCCCGGCAGGATATTCTTCGAGTCAAACCACTGGTCGAAGCCTTGACCGGATGTGGCTGGAACGTCTGGTGGGACAAGAAGATACCGGTCGGAGCCAGAGGCCGAGAGGTCGTTAAGCGACAACTCTCGCAAGCCCGAACCGTTTTGGCGGTCATTAGCCGCAATTCAATCGACAGCGATTGGATCGATGGTGAACTCAAAGCCGCCATGAAAAAAGGCACCCCCATTTTCCCGGTTCTCCTCGACGATGTGGAACCTCCCATCCCTCTCTCGGGAATTCAGCACGTTCGATTCGTCGGCTGGAGTGAACGGCGCAAGTCTCCGAGATTCGGCGAACTTGTTTCGGGGATGGCCCTGGTCTTGGGTCCGCCGGCCAATCGGCAGGCCGAGGGGGCTTTTCCAGTGCACGAATTCGAGGATCTTGGGGTTCCGGACGAAGACGACAGCAAGAAAATCGAGACCGAGCCGTTTCAGGACCCCACCGTCCCGTTTCCTAAGAGCTCCGGCATCGCCGACCACGAATTCGATATGGATGAAGTTCGGACCTGGGCCGACGAACTTCTCTCACACCGACTCATCGCCGTTCGCAGCCCCGACGACGAAATCACCTCGGCCGCCGTCGATTCCCTGGTAGGCCTGGAAGAATTCAGCCGCTATGACATTCGCTTGTTAGCCTTCGGAATTGAGAATCAAAAACGCTCCGACTTGACTCTCAACAACTTGGCCGGTCGGGACTTCGGCAATCCCAACCAGGCGACCATCGTTGTCGTCGATTCGCATGGCGGACTTCCCTTTATTGAGTCCACCCTGGGAAGCCCGCACCAAGCCAGACGGACATCGGAGGAAATGAGTGGCCGGGACCTTCTCATGGTCGTTCAGATCGGGTCGCGATATCAACGTGAACTGAAACCCCGTTTTGGCAACTTCCGCTTCCCTTGCTGTGAGGTGAGGTTTCTAGAACCGCTCCTTCTGCGCTATTTCTCTAAAGAAAAAGCTCAGGTTTTGCACGAACGGCTCTTGAGGCAGCGGGAACGCAATTTGTGGGGGCCGGTCGACGATGACTTGGAGTTTTACGAGTCCCTGCAGGCGCTGCTCTCACCCAGAAAGGAACGATTTGAACAGGCGCTCGAAAGGCGAGAATCGGATGGCGTCGCCGAGCCGGAGACTCTGGTGGCCCTTGAGACTTTCCGCTCCAACCGCGACTACTGCCGCGGAATTATACTGTGCGCTGCCTTCTTTCGCGGTTTGGACGTCAATGAATTCAAGACCCTGTGCCTCTCTATCGTGGGAGACAGGGTGGTCCACGTTCCTGACGTCTCCAGGGGCGAGGGTGGGCGAGTATTATCCAGTGCCCGAAGGTCCACTCTGAGGGAGGAGTGGTCCAACGTTGCCGACGACCTCTTCGAAGAGTGCGATTTGGTTGTGCGCGACTCGCAAGGCCAGCATACCGTCGCCTTTGGGGAACCTAATGAACGCAAGACCGTAGCCCAGTACATTGAGAGCCGAGCCAACTATTTCTCGGAAACCGCTTCGAAACTGTGGGCCACGGGAATCTTCTTCGAGGAGGAATCCTCTACGGAGCTGGTGGATGGAATGACGGTCCTCTTTCTGGCCATGCTGCGTCACGACCGTAGTCTGAAGCGGTCTGAATGGCTCTCCGACCTGCTCGTCGCCAGACTGAGCGGAGGTCCTCCCAAAGACGTCGAAGACTGGTTTAAAAAGCTCACCGTCAACCACCTCGTTCTGGGACGAACCAGCCGTCTGCTTCGGGCCCTCCTAGTCGATGCGGACTACGCCCGCTTGGTCAACCGCTGGCTGGACGACCTGCTCTTCCGCGGCGGGCATCTTCAAGCGCTGGAGTTGACGGCTCACCTGCACTACGTCGAGGGCTTCGACTACCTGTTCTGGCTCAAGCGCTTCTGTGACGAGGGATCAAAGGATGTGCGTGCTGCCAGCTATGTTGCGCTCTACAGACACGCCCAGCAATCGGGAGCTCAGATATGGGAGTTTCTCTCCAGCTTGGAGGATTGGCTGCCCGATCCGTCCCGGTCGGCTTCGCGCAATCTCTCGACTTCAAACCTCTTCGCTCTAAATCTCATCATCCACTACTCGTTCGATTCCGCCAATCAGTTGAAGTCCGCCGATATCGGCTGCTGGCCGCCCCGCTATCCTCTCTTCAGGGACTTCGCCCTCGACGCGGAAGCAGCCTCGCAACGTCTCTCCTCTTTGATGTTCTGGATATTTCATCCGGGAGTTGCCAGCCTGCCTTCTCTGGAAACGTGGCAGGCCCGAGGGCAGCTGATCTCGGCTTGGGCTTACATCCTGCTTGGGTTGGAACCGGAGTTTACCCATGCAGAGGCAGAGAAGAACTACAAGCGGCTGATCCAGCTTTGCCTGAAACATACGAATGTCGATGGGCGGCGCAAGTTGCACGACGTTTGGGTGGTTGAAAAGCAGGACTATCAAAATAGGCCGCCTGGCAAAGGATACAAGTACTTTCAAGAACGAACCAAGTTGTTGGACCGCATCATTGTGGATGTGCGGGATGCGGTCCCTTCACAGTCCCGATCGGCGGGTCTAGGCAGAACTCCGGCCGGGGTGAGGATCGTTGAGCGGTTTGGAGACAGTCATGGCCAACGAGAGTGATGACAAAGAAGTAAGAGTGGAGCAAGATATCTCGGCGACGACCCAGAAATACGTGCAGGTTCCCGTCCTCAAGCAGGAGGAGATCGAGGATAATGTTCTGATCGGGGTCTGTGGCGTTCAAGCGTCCGGGAAGACAGTTTTCCTGTCCTCGATCTTCCACAATGTCAACGGCATTCACGTTAAGGGCGTCGGGCGGGTGACCCTCGACACCAAGGACAAAGGAGGTGAAACTTACTTCCGATGGGTTGAGGAGACGATCAGGAGAGAGGGCAAAACAGAACCCACTGATGAACCCGCTGTGGCCCGGCTCCTCATCAACACCGATAGCTCAGATTTTCAGAGAGGTTTGATTCTCTTCGACTTCGCCGGAGGTCATTTTACCGCCTTTGCCGACATTGGGAGCGCCATACGCAGCGCCGATTCGCTGCGCAAGAAAGCCGAACTGAGGCTTGTCGGGACTTACCTGGAACAGTGCGACGCCTTAATTGTGCTGATAGATGCCTCTCAGTTCCAGCAAAAAGGGCGTCCCTCAGCAACGAGCCCTTTCTCCCCCAGTGTGATCTACTTGCGCGATTACTGTGCCAAGGAAAATAAGCCGATCGCTCTGGCCTTCACAAAAAACGACCTTAATCCCGACTTGACCTTGGACAAAGTGCAGGAGTTCGGCCGGATCAAAGAGTTCAACCGCATCTTCAGTTCGGATTCGTCGGACGCAGACCGCCCCTTCGGACGGGTTCAAGTGCTGACTTGCTACGAGATTGACCCGGGCTACGGGACTGCCTTACAGCGGGATGACGGATCCATTTGGCTTCCCCAGTCCAAAGACCTTTTTGTCGAAATCCTCCGGGCCGCTTGGCCGTCTGCCCAGCGCCGGCTGGAGGGCATCGTGGAACGCAGGGAGACTGAGGCGAGGGAAGAGGAGGAGAAGCAGCGGATAGCCAGGCATCGGAAGAGACTCAAAGTCGCTCTGGTCGTCCTGCTAATCCTCATGGTGGCTGCTGCACCGCTGGTTTGGAACTTCGTCCAAGGCCAGCTTGAGAAAAGCGCCGATTCTCAGTCGCTGACGAGCGCTGCGAACCTCCTTAGGCAAGCCCAACCCGAGAGTATCAGCGAAGGGCACTTCCAAGCCATCGATCGCCTGCGCGGAGATTCGTCCAAGGCCAGGAAATGGGCCGAACTGGAATCAGCGTATCAGGCGTTACTCGCCGACTTGCCTGTATCGGTCTACAGGGGGACTGAGCAGCGGGGAGCCGCCGATAGCCTCCTGCGCCTGCGAAGCCTGGCGGGACGGCAGGACAGCCGCACCTTGGACATGCTGAGCCTGCACCGAGACCTGCTCGACGCCCAGAGTGTTTCCCGGCCTGTTGATCTGGCGATGCGCTTGCATTTGGTCAAGCGAGTTCAAGCTCTAGCCGGAGAACCGCGTAATCGGGATCTGCTTGAGGTCATTAGCGAAGCTGCTGACAAGGTGCTCAAGTCGAGCGCCGAAGAGATCGCGGCTCCGGGCTACGAAACCACCAACCTCCTCGATCGCGTAACCTGGATTCGCGAACAGCTTCTCGATGACCGCAAGCGCGACCCCGGCTTGCGGGCGGAACTGAGAGCTTGTTATGCACGCCTGCTGGGGGCCGGGATGGGAGGGTTGGCCGACCGCGAGCGGATGGTGGAGTTTCTCCTCAAGGCTAGCCCTGAGTTCAAAGTCCTCCTCTCAAGTGCTTCTCACGACTTCAAGCAGCTTGTCGAATATAGGTTCATTTATGAGTCCATAGAGAAGAGTGGAACCGGGGAACTGGCCCGCGTCCGCTCCGCTGTCGGCTCCCTGTTGGCAGACCTCGTCGCTCGCGAGCGGGTCCTGCAAACAACGCTCGAGTACACCATGAACCAACTCTATCTGGCTCCGGAGATCGACTCGCAAGAAGCCAGCGATCTTTGGCATGCGCTTTTCGAGGGCATGGACTCGGAGTTCCTATTCGAATTGAAGGACAATGCCTGGCCGCCCAGGCAGAGGCCCTGGCAGCACCAGCTTCGTGCCGACCTTAGCTCCGGCAAGTATTCACCGCGGGAAGCCAAGAGGGTTATCGGCGAGCTTTCCAAACATCCCCTTTACTGGAAGCAAGTGAGGACGCTTGCTGAAGCTGTGGGCGACCGTTACTTCGCGCTGGAGAAGATCAGGCTCTTTAGCGAGTTCCTGGAAGGTATCAAGGGGGGAAGCGGCGTGGAAATACGTGCCTCGGCCAAGCAGATTCGGGCTATCGGCGCCTTGGCCGGCAGAATCCACCAAGAACGCCTGAGGCAACTCAAGATCGATAATTCGTCCCTGATTCGGAGTCGAGACGAAGGCTACCAACTGGCGGATTTGCTGGAGCAGGTCCCCTACACGAGGGACACCGACTATGTCGGCTCGAGCAGGGTGCAAAATGAAATCATTCGCTTCTGCCGATCTCAGATGAGAGAATTCGGAATCGACTGTGGAGGATGAGATGGGTTTTCTGCCGGGCAAGTCTAGGGTACTCGTCCTCGTCTTGCTGGCTCCCCTGCTTCTCTCGGCCCGACAAGACCCGCCCAAACCGAGTCACGGTTCTGATCCATGCCCTCAGTGCGACTGGATGAAGGCCTACGTGACCCTCTCGGTGCCCGCTGCCGGAGATGAATTGGAACCCGGCTACCCTGAACTTGCTTTGGAGATCAGGAAGTGGCCCCTGGCTCTCTTGCGGGAAAGGCTTGAGGATGCACGGGCGTGTCTGCGGTCTTTTTCCCTGAAGTCGGCGGAACCGGTCTCTCCCGACACGGATCCGGCTGGTGGGCCGGAGGAGCCCGTGGCGGCGAGTCAGGAGTCCACTATCGAAGGACCCTGCGGGTTGGGCGTTTCCGGCGTCCAAAGAATCATCGACGATCTCGATCAGGCGGAGATGCAATTAGGAGACTCATTGCAACGGCTGGAAGAAATCGCTTGGATTGAGGCGCCGCTTGAGCGCTTTTCCGGAGTCACCTTACGCCGCAGCGAACTGCCGCCCCAGGAGGCCTGCTCCTCCTGCGACGACCTTCTCAGGAGACTCGCCGCAGTCTCTAACCTCGTCTCTTCCGAGTCCCGCACCAGGGCGGCGTTGGAGAGTGGCCGAATATCGCTGCAAGACATTGGAGAGTCCCTTGAGAAGGCCGAGACTCTGTGCACGGCTCGAAGGCAGGTCCTGGACGTCAGGATCCGCGAAGAGGACCTTGTTTACTTCACATGGACCGCTACCTGGCGGACCTATCGGGAAATGAAAGAAGCCCTCAGCAGGCCGACCTTTGAGAGCTTTTGTCGATGACTGGTTACGATTACATCGTTTACGACAACCGGACGCCGGGGCCTGAAGGTTACGACTGGAGCATCAAGATCGCGACAGGCGTGCTCAAGAGCGATCGCCGCATCCGCCGCAAGTTCGTCGAATACTGTGAAGATTCCTCCGCCTCTCCCACCCAACCGCTTCGGGGCTTCGGGGAAGCATTGGGAGGCTTTCCTCTGGCAGACGGCAGCTGTCTCATTTGCGTCACTCTTGAGACTAGGGATCGATCCGACCGTAACTCTTGCGCCTTCGTGGGGATACTGTTCTGCGACTTTTCATCGATGCGGACCTTGCTGAAACGCGGTGACCCGATCGAGATGGCTCGGTCTGTCTACGATGGCCCCGATCACCCTCCGATGCTGCAACGGTGCGGGAGTTCCCTGGCGACGGCAGCAGCCGAGAACTCCGCAAATCGAAGAGGAGGCATACGCGCCTTCGTTCCGAATTCAAGCCCTAAAGAGGCCGCTTCGCTGCTTCTCGAACAGAGTAAAGCAGCCAAGGCGCCGCCCTCGGTGCTCGGTGTCGCTACATGGGCGGCTCGTAACGCTCGGTCCCTGCGCAATTACGACGTGGCTTTCTGCATTGGACTGCCCGACTCTCGAGAACTTGCTGGCGAAGTGCAGGATTTAGAAACTGGCGAGAGCGACGGCTCCTCGACCCGCCCAGCGCTTTTGCCTGCCCTTGCCCAGGCAGCCGTGTTGTTCGTGGCGGTGGCCGCGCTATTGACTCCCATCCTCCTTCCCGTGCGGGGACCGCTGCCCGGCGCCGGGTCAAGCTCCGGCACACCCGTCGCCGCAGCCGGGCAAGACAAGTCGATCCCGGTTCAACCCCTCCCGGCGGGCGATGCAAGTTCGGAGGAAGCGGCCAATAGCCTCGCCAAAAGGGACGAGAGCCAGCAATTTCTGAGTCGCTTCGAGAAGGCCCTGAATGATCTTTATGAGCTCGCCCCGGAAGAACTGCTGGCTACGCCTGAGTACAAAGCCCTTCAAGATGTACCAGTCCTGGCTCGCCATGAAAAGGACCGGCAGACCATGCTGCGTCTGCTGACCGAAGACCTGCCGGCATTCCGAGACGAGGTCAAGGACAAGCACTTCTGGCCTTTCTTTCGTGCGTCCCCGTTGTCAGCACTGTCGCCCGAGCAAAAGGCCGCCAAGCTCCGCGATCGCCTGCCCCAGCTCAACCCACCTGTCGGAGCTTGTGAATTATTGTACGGGTCGTTCCGCTTCTGGACCGAGAGAGAGGACAGCTTGACGAGAAAGTGGTGCGGCATTGTAGAAGTCATGTCCGTTGAAGGCGAATGAAGCTAGCCCCAGAATCCCCAGCAGTGCCGCTTCCGCTTTCGGACGGACGTTGCAGGCGCTACAATTCAGGGATGCTTTTGCGAATCACACTTGTCTGTTTGTGCCTGCTTTCCGGTTTGGCGGCTCAGGGAGGGACAGCAGAGGGTGCTGAACCACCTTTCCGCGACCTGGACGCCATTAATTGGATGGACTTTGCCCAATGGGTGCCCGATCGGATCGACACCGTGCTGCTGCCGGTGGGGACGCTGGAGGCCCACGGGGTTGTCAACAACGGGGCTGACAATACCGTCCCCGCAGCCATGGCGCGGGACCTGGCACCTCGTCTGAACGCCATGTACGCGCCGGTCATCGCCTACGGGGTAACCACTTCCTTATCGGCCTTTCCGGGTACCTTCAAGATCTCGGAGCCGGTCTTCAAGGCCTACTGCAAGGAGGTCATGGCCGGTCTTCAACGCACCGGTTTCCGTAACATCATCGTCATCAACGGCCACGGTCCCAACTTCGGGCCCCTCAGCGAGGCCGCCGCCGAGTTGTCGGAGGAAACGGGCGTGCGCACGCTGGTCTTCAATTGGTGGTCCTACACGGCCGACGTGACCAAGGAAGTTTACGGCACCGACGGCGGGCATTCGGGCGTCAACGAAAACGCCGCCGTGCTGGCCACCACCCCTGAGTACGTGCGCGAGGAGCTCTACGACCCGCAGCAGGCCTGGTGGCGTCAGGACGGCGCATCGGCCTATCCTTTTCCGTCTTCCATCATCCTCTACCAGCCTGAAGAAGGGTATCCCGACTTCGACAAGGACAAGGCCGACAGGTTTTACTCCAAGGTGCTGGACAAGGTGGAGAAGCTGGTCCGCACCACCATCGAGAAGTGGAAGCTGGCGGGCCTGTAGGAAAGTTGGCGCAACCGAGCGGCCTCGCCGTTATCGCACCCTTTCAGGGTGCATCTTTAGGACGCGCGACCCAGGGTTGCGCCCTTGCCGCACTTCGCTTGCGGCGGGCTCCACCCTGGGCTGGCGAATCGCTCGCTTACAGCGAGCCCGGACTCGACCTTCAACACGGAGGCTGAACTAACGGATGGCTTCCGTTGAGCGAGCCCGGACTTGACTTCAACACGGAGGCTGAGCTAACGGATGACTTCCGTCGAGCGAGCCCGGACTCGGCTTTCGACACGGAGGCTGAAGGAACGGATGGCTTCCATTGAGCGAGCCCGGACTCGACCTTCGACACGGAGGCTGAACTAACGGATGGCTTCCGTCGAGCGAGCCCGGACTCGGCTTTCGACACGGAGGCTGAGCTAACGGATGGCTTCCATTGAGCGAGCCCGGACTCGACTTCAACACAGACGCTGCCTGTCCTCCATAGCCTTGGCGAAGGAGGGCGACACCGGGGAGGATTTTTGCAGGTCAATATCTTTTCGGCGCTGTTGGCGTTTTCGCCCATCTTGACGGTGGGGGTGCTGCTGGTAGGGTTGCGCTGGAGCGCCAAGCGCACCATGCCCGTCGCCTACCTGGTCACGCTGCTGATTGCCTGGCAGGTGTGGGAAGTCAAAGGCGAAGTGCTGGCGGCGGCCAGCCTTCAGGGGCTGATCCTGGCCCTTTCGCTGCTCTACATCGTCTTCGGAGCCATGCTCCTGCTGGCCACTCTGAACGAGAGCGGGGCGGTGGTGCGCATTCGGGAGGGATTCACCCAGATCAGCCCAGACCGGCGGGTGCAGGCGATCCTGATCGGGTGGCTTTTCGGCAGCTTTATCGAGGGAGCGGCCGGATTCGGGGCGCCCGCCGCCGTAGCGGCACCCCTGCTGCTGGCGCTGGGATTCCCCGCCATGGCGGCGGTCATGGTGGGACTCATCATCCAGAGCACGCCCGTCAGCTTCGGCGCCGTGGGGACGCCTATCCTGGTGGGCGTGGCCGGCGGACTCGACAGCGAAGTCGTGCGTCAGTACCTGGCGGAATCCGGCACCGCCTTCCGTCCCTACCTGGAAAGCATCGGATTGCGCGTAGCCCTGCTGCACGCGGCAGCCGGAACCTTCATTCCCCTGGTTCTGTGCGCCTTCCTGACCCGCTTCTACGGAGCCCGGCGTTCCTTCCGCGAGGGACTGCAAGCCTGGCCTTTCGCTCTGCTGGCGGCCTTCTCCTTCACGCTGCCCTACCTGCTTTTCGCCTGGCTCTTGGGACCCGAGTTCCCCTCCTTGCTCGGCAGCGCCGTGGCCATGACGCTGGTGGCGACGGCGGCCCGGCGCCGCTGGCTGACTCCTGCCGCCACCTGGGACTTCGCCCCCCAGCAGGAGTGGCCCCGCGACTGGATGGGGGCGCTGCGCCCGGGCAACGTGCGCCTCAGGTCCAACATGTCCATCGCCCGCGCCTGGACGCCCTATGCCGTCATCGCAGCGCTGCTGGTCCTGACCCGCATTCCCGCCCTGGGCTTGCAGGGATTCCTGTCCGGCATCCGCCTGGGACCCACCGACATCTTCGGCACCGGCATCGGACAGCAGATTCAGCCCTTCTACATTCCCGGCTTCCTCTTCATCCTGACCTGCCTGATCACCTACCTGCTGCATGGCATGAAAGCATCGTCGGTGGCGGCCTCCTGGAAGACCTCGTTGGGACAGATCAGCGGCGCCGGCGTGGCCCTGCTCTTCGCCCTGCCCATGGTGCGGGTCTTCATCGAGTCGGGCCTTGAGCACAACCTGTCCGGACTGCAGAGCATGCCCCTCACCCTGGCCCAGTACGTGGCCGCCATCGCCGGCGGACTGTGGCCGCTTTTCGCTCCCTGGATCGGCGCCCTGGGCGCCTTCGCCGCCGGGTCGAACACCGTCTCCAACCTGATGTTCTCCCTCTTCCAGTTCGCCACCGCCCGCCAGGTGGGCCTCTCGCCCGAGATCGTGGTGGCGGCCCAGGCCGTGGGGGGAGCCGCCGGCAACATGATCACCGTCCACAACGTAGTGGCGGCTTCGGCCACCGTGGGACTGCTGGGCCGCGAAGGCCACCTCATCCGCAAGACCATCCTTCCCATGGCCGGCTACTGCCTGATGACCGGCCTTCTGGCCCTGCTTTGGAGCTACCTCTGAAGCGTGTCCTAGGTGAACCTTCAGGCGGTCACCCACGTCGAAAAACACAGGTCTGCTCGGTGCCGGCCTGCCATTTGTCAGGCTAGCCCCAATCGGTATGGTGTAGCGGGTACAATAGTGTGCATGCGGCGAAAGACCTTGAAGGCGGGAGCCCTGACGAGGGTTGACTGGCGGGTGCTGCTGTGGCTGCTGCTTTTGCAGGCCTTGGCCGGCTGCGGAGCCGGCACTTCCGAGGTGCTGCCGGAAGAAGAGATCGAGGTGGTGCTGAGGCTGGTGCCGGGCCCGTCGGCCGACTCGGGACCCGAGGCGGTGGAAGTCGCCCTGACGGTCGATACCCGTGACCGCATCAAGACCGTCTTTCTGCTGGAAGAGTCCTGGGCCGCCGTCGAGGACGCCCGCGATTCGGTCACCGGCGTGCGGGCCCGCGGGGGCGATGGACGGCCTCTGGAAGCCTTTCGCAGCCGTTCCCACGGCTGGGAGGTCATTCACCGGCGCAACGAAAGGATTCAACTCCTCTACCACCTCGATCCGCCCCAACGCGTTATCGGAGATCGTCCCTCTCAGTACTATCGGGTTCTGCTTCTGGACGATCTGTTCCAGATGATCGGCCACGTGGGGATGCTCTATCCCGAACATATCGACAAGGGCAGGACTTGCCGTTTCTCGGTGCGCTGGGAAGGATTCCGCGAGAAGGGATGGAAGACGGTATCGTCGTTCAGTTCGCTCAACCAGTTTCAGGTGCGTACCGGGTTAGGGCGCTTCATCAACTCCATCTTCCTGGCCGGCAAGCTGCGGCTGCATCCCCGTTTCATCCAAGAAAACCTGGTTCAGATCGCTGTCTACGGAGAGTGGAAGTTCGAGGACGGCGACTTTGTCCAATTGGTCTCGCGCATCATCGAGATGGAGCGCGACTTCTTCGACGACCACAGCCAGGACTACTTCCTCGTCTCCTTGCTGCCGGCGGGACGGGACAACGGCGGCAACATGGGCGGAACCGGCCTATCCGATTCCTTTGCGCTCTGGGTCTACCCGGGACTGGAGATGGATGCCGGCGCCGAGGGCCGGCAGCGCATGCAGCAGTTGCTGGCTCACGAGATCTTCCACAACTGGAATGGGGGCAAGATCGCCCGCGAGGAACCCGAGCAGCTCATCTATTGGTTCTCGGAGGGATTCACCGACTTCTACGCCCGCCGCCTGCTCTACCGGGGAGGGTTCCTGAGCCAGCAGCAGTATGCTCAATCGCTCTCCCGCCGTTTCGCGGCTTACTGGCTCAGTCCCGTCAACCGCCAGCCCAACGCGCGCATTGCCGAAGACTTCTGGACGGATTCACAGATCAAGGACCTGCCTTACCTCCGCGGCGACGTGGTGGCCATGCTGCTCGATCACGAGATCCGGCGGATCTCGGGCGGCACCCGCAGCCTCGATGACCTGATGCGCGAAATCGTCCGCCGCTTCGTGCAGGAACAGGAGCAGGTGGGCATCGAAGATCTGCTGGAGTATTTCGCGCAGGCCACATCTCCCCAGTTCGCCGCCCGCCTGCGCCAGGTCATTGTGGAGGGACGCATGCCCGAGGTGCCCTCAGACCTGGGAGCGCCCGAACTGGTTCTGCGCACGCGCCAGTTGGGACATTACGATCCCGGATTCGACATCCAGGCCTCCATAACGGCCCGTCAGGTTCTCGGCGTCAATCCCGCCTCGCGGGCTTACCAGGCCGGCCTCAGGGAAGGGCAGAAACTGCTGGGGTGGAGCGTCCGCTACGGAGACATCGATTTTCCCGTCCGCCTCTCGATTGCGGAGCCTTCCCACGCCAGTGGTTCCAACGGCAACTCAACCCGGCGCATCAGCTACCTCCCGCAATCCCCCCAGACCATCCCCGTGCCGTCCTTCCAACTGGTGGGCGAGTGAGGTCGTGGTCCATTCTTGGCTGCGGGTGGTGAACTGAGGGGTGTCGGGCTGGTAAAATCTATCGATCATGGCGAGCAGACACCTTGTGATGAGTTTGGCCAAGCTGGTTATCGCCACGGCCTGGGTGGACGGAGAGCTCAAAGCCTCCGAGGTCAATGTCCTCAAAGACCTTATCTATTCCTGGGGCGACGTCAGCGAAGAAGAGTGGACCATGCTGGAAGCCTACATGGACTCTCCGGTCCACGAGGCGGAACGGCAACGGCTGCTGGAAGAGGTTCTGGCCAAGGTGGTCACCAAGCGCGACAAGAGCTTGGTGGTGGGAACCCTGCGCCGGCTGGTGGAAAGCGACGGCAAGGTCCACGAAAGCGAACGGCAGGCCTTGCAACGGATCGAGGAGGCGGTCGAGGCTAAGGGAACGGGGCTGGGCGGCCTCCTTTCATCGCTAGTGGGAGGCGCCGTCTCGCGCCGCTCCGACATCGTGGAGCAGAGTCCGGCCCGGGAAGAGCGTCTGGACGACTTCATCCGCAACAAGATCTACTTTCAACTGGTGTCCGAAGTGGAAGCCCGCGACGACGTCACCATCGACCTGCCCGAGGACGAGCAGCGCAAGCTCTGCCTGGCGGGGGGAATGCTGGCTCAGGTGGCTCTGACCGATTCCGAGATCGATGAGCCCGAAATGGAGAAGTTGCGCCAGGTGCTGCGCCGCCAGTGGGACATTTCGCCGGCAGCCGCCGAATTGGTGGCCGAGATCAGCGTCGACCGGGCCGTCCGCGGACTCGACCAATTCCGCCTCACCCGCACCTTCTTTGAACTGACCGATCACGACGAGCGCCGCCGCTTCCTCTTCAGCCTTTTTAAAGTGGCCAACGCCGTCAACAAGACCTCCTTCGAGGAGATCGAAAAGATCCGCCAATTGGCCCGCGCCCTCAAGCTGCCTCACGACGACTTCATCGCCGCCAAGCTCTCCATCAACTCAGAGGACCGACACGGCTTGTAGCTTGCTCGGTCGGTCAGCCCTGTGTTATGAGCTTTCATCACCATGCCACCTGCCACCAATGACCTGCAGGCGCCTTCGGACGCAAGCAGCCGGGGCAGGCCACGACTTTCCGTGGTCATTCCCATGATGGACGAAAGGGGATACGGGTTGCGCTGCCTGCGCGCCTGGAAGGAGCAGACCCTGCCGCGCCACGACATCGAAATCATCGCTGTGGATGACGGGACCCGTCCCGACTTTGCACGGCAGATCCAGTCCCTGCTGCGTCCTCATGACCGCTTCCTGCAGCAGCCGGCGGACGACGAAATGGAGCTCTATGACTTCGGTTGCCGGGAGGCCAGGGGCGATCTCATTCTCATCACCGAAGGACACGTCCTGCCCGAACCCGACGCGGGCGAAGAGGTGGTGCGCTTTTTTCAAAGCTCGGAGTGCGCTGCGGCCATGCTCGACTCCGACAGCATCATGCGCACTACAGTCTCCCGCATGGAGGATCGCGACTTCCGATCCTGGTACGCTATGCGGTCCGACATCGCCGATTGGCGCCGGTTGACGCTGCGGGGCTTGGCGATCCGCCGGGGGGAACTGATGCAGGCGGGAGGGCTGCGACCGTGCTTCGGACGATTCGCCGAGACGGCCCTGGCCTTCCAGATGCGCCGCCGCGGGAAGTCGCTGGGATTCATACCCGCCGCCAAGGTCCATCATGTCAACAGCACCGATTTCCGGGAGATGGGCGAGGCCATCAGCAGTTGCGCCAGAGGACAGATCGCTTTCCGCCTGGAGACGCCGGACTGTGAGGCCAAGGGCTTCCTGGACGAGATCGACGTCTGGACCCACCGCGCCTTCTTTTACCGTCCGGCGGCCCGCCGGCTGGTCCTCGACATCCTCAAGTCGCTCGTCCTTGATCTGGGCCGGGCCGGATACCGGTCGAAGTCCTTGCGGGGACTGCGGGCGCTGCTTTTCTTCGGCCGCAGCGCCCTTTTCGGACTCGGTTGGCGCGCCCTGCGGGTCCGTTTGCGGGTGGCTTGGATGAAGATGCTCTTTTACCTGCCCCCCGCCAACCCCGACCGCCGCTACCGTCTCTTCCGCGGTGTCTGGGAAGGACTCTTCGAACTGGGCTTCATCGAAGCCCTGGCCGACTCCCCCCGCGCCTTCTCGATACAGGGCCCCGCGGAGGGTCGCCCAGAGCCGACTCAGGCCAGCTACAACGCCAACGAGATCCCCGAGCACTGGCTGGTCGGTTTTCACCCCCTGGACGAGTTGGAGGGACGCCCCTGCCGTTGGACCCGCCCCCACGCCCTCATCCGCCTGCCCGTCCCGTCCGGCCACTACAAAGTCGAGTTGTACCTGGGCTCGCCATCCCCCCGCGACCAATGGTGCCTGCGTCTCTTCTTCAACGGCAAATCCATCCCCAACCCCACCACCGCCGCCGACGGCATCCTGGCTTTCAACCTCACCCCCCAAGATTTCCGCCCCGGCCAGGAACAACATCTCACCATCTCCACCCGCCCCCGTCCCGGCGACTCCGGCCTGGCCTTCCTGGCCGTACGCTTCCTCCCGCTGGAGGTGGATTGACAGCCGACTTCGGACTTCGGACCTTCGAACCTCGGATCTCGGATTGCGCACTTTCCTAAAGAGGATAGACGTCCGGGCGGCGGTCTTTCAGGAAGTGGCGGCGGGCGGGGGATTGGGGGATTTGGGAGAGGTCGATGTCGCAGAGGAGGAGGTGGTCGCGCCCCTTGGGGGCTTGGGCCAGCAGGAGTCCGCTGGGGTCGGTGACGAAGGACTCGCCGGCGAATTCCAGGCATTCCTCGCGCCCCACCCGGTTGACCAGCGCCGTGAAGTATCCGTTTTGCAGGGCGGCGATCTGCATCTCGGCTTCGAACAGTCCCGGAGTCCATTCGTCCACGGCGCCCGCCTGCGGAACCACCACCAGTTCGGCGCCTTTCACGCCCAGCGCCCGCATGTACTCGGGAAAGTGCCGGTCATAGCAGATGGCCACGCCGATCTTGCCCACGGCGGTGTCGTAGACCGGCGCACCCGTGTCTCCCGGATGGTAGTAGTCGGTCTCATGAAAGCAAGGGCCGTTGAGGATGTGGACCATGCGGGTCACGCCCAGGAGTTTTCCGTCGGCGTCGATCACGGGGGAGGAATCGTAGCGTTCTTCGCCCTCCCGTTGATAGAGGTTGAGGACGGTAACCACCCCCAACTCCTTGGCCGCCTGACTGAAGATTTCGGTGGTGGGGCCGGGAATAGGCTCGGCCTCGGGAAACGGTCCGTCCTCTCGTTCATGCTGGGGAAAAAAGGGGCGGAAGGCCAGTTCTGCAAAGGCAACCAACTGGGCGCCCCGGGCTGCGGCCTCGCGCATGGCGGCCAATCCGCGCTGCAGGTTGGACTCGATGTCCTCTCCGGCGGCTTGTTGAATCAAGGCGATTTTCATGCTTACTCCCAGCCTTCCCAGTCGGCGATTTCACGCCGCTCCTTCTTGGTCGGCCGCCCCTTGCCCTTCTCGCGCTGGGAAGGAGGCTGGCGCATCACCCGCTCCAGCGGCGAAAGCTTGGGCCGCGGCGGAGTGATGTCGTCGATCAGCGTGCGGGCTTCGGCCTTGGGCACCGGTTTGTCGCGCAAGCCCTTGACGATCACGATGCGCGTCCAGTCGCGGTACTCGACTTCGATGCGGTCTTCCAGTTGGACGCTTCGGTGGGCCTTGGGCGACTGCCCGTTGACCTTGACGCGATTGAGTTCGATGGCCCGCGAGGCTTGAGAGCGTGTCTTGAAGAGACGCGCCACTTGCAGCCACTTGTCGAGACGGACTTCCATTGCGCCGTCCAGTGTAGCTTCGTGGCCAGGATCGTGCAGAAAATGGCGTGAGGAAGTCCCCCGGCTCAACGTCCGGAGGACTCGTTACCCGCTGTTAACAGTCTGAGGAGGTCGAGCGTGGTGACGATTCCCACCAAACGCTCGCGTTGCGTGACGAAAAGGCGATGAACGCGACCCGAAATCATGGTCTTCGCCAGCTCCATCACAGGAGTGTCCTCTGGAACCGTGAAGATGGAAGGATTCATGATGTCGGCGACCGTCCGCGACTCGCTTCCGAGCACAAGGTGTTCCATGTCCGAGGGGTCGACTTCGTCTTCCCATCCTTCACTGTAGAAGTGGCGAAAGAATCGCTCGGTGGCGATCTCCCCGCGCTCGGCGCAATCCCTGGCCACGTCAGTCACGCTGAGGACGCCCACGAACTTGCCTTCCTCGTCGACAACCGGCGCTCCCGAGATCTCATGCTCGGTCAAGAAGGCCGAGGCCTCCTGAAGCGTCATCTGGTCGCTGAGAGTCAGCATGGCCGAGGTCATCAGATCCTTGGCCGTGAGGGCTTTGAGATCGAGTTGGACGGTGCTCACTTTGCCTCCTGCTCACCCGGCGGGTGAGGGTCCGGCGCCAGGCCGGACTGTTCACGGTTTCAACCCATGGTCCCGCCTACTGTAGCACTTCAAAACCTCGTTCGGGACATCTTACCCGGCAGCAACCCCGGTGCCAGCCGCCGATTGGCGCTGGACAGCCTTCTGGCGGGATTCCCCTCCGATTGGCAGAGGACTGTGCGTGAAATCGCTAAAAAGGCTGGGGCAAATCCCCGAGTAGCGCCGGGTGCCGGTGTCAGAGGTCGATCCTAATCTTGATCCGTGCGGGAGGCCCCGGTTATGAGCTTGCAGATTCGCGAGGGCGGCAGCTACCGGCGACTGCTCGACGAGTTGCTGGAAGACGTGGCGAAGGACCGCGCCGAGAACGGTTTGCAGCCGCTCTGGCTGGTGACGCCGACGGCCTCGGTTGCCAATCATCTGCGCTGGACCTTGGCGCGGGGTGCCGCGAACCGGGTGATGGCGGGGGTGCGGGTGGTCACGGTGGGAGGTCTGCTCGCACGGCTGGGGGAGGCCCTTTCCTGTCCCTTGGGCCATCGCCGCCATCCCCGCTTCGACCTCCTGCTGCTGGAACTGTGCCGGCGTTTTCCCGAGCTTGAGATCACCCGGCGCCTCAACGAGATGCCGGCAGGGCAGAGCCTGCTCTTTCCCACCTTCTTCGACCTGGCGGACGGAGGATTCGGCACCCAGCAAGAGGACCTGCTCAAGGAATTGGCCCTGGCGCCCCAGCTCAAGCAAGTCGAGCGCGAGATGCTCACTCTCTATTACGCCTGGCTGAGACTTCTGCTGGAACGCCGGGTGGAATGGATGCCCCTGCAAGTGCAGCGTCTGGCCCAGGTCATCGAAGAGGCTCCGGCGGAGACGCTTCACCGCGCCCTCAGATGCTGCTCCCAACAGCAGTCCCAAGTCTGGCTTTACGGATTCTATGACTTGACCGACGTCAACCTTCAGGTCGTGTGCGCCTGCGCCCGCAAGCTCCCCTTGCGCCTGTATTTTCCGGCCCTGAGGCAGGACGGTGAGCTGCATCCGGCCTTCGAATCGGTGCAGGACCTGCTGGAGGAGATCGGCTTGCGTATGGGCGGGGAGGTGGAAGTACATGATCTCTCAGCCGCCGAAGCCGACCCCAAGTCCCCCTCGCCCCGGGAGTACTTCTCCGCCACCTTTCCCCAAGGCCCGTTGGATGGGCAGCCCGCCTGCGTGAGCTTCCAGAAGGCCTCCGGATTGCGGGCCGAAGCCCTGGCTGCCGCCTTGCAGACGCGCCGTTGGCTGGACGCGGAGGACGACCTGCAACCGCAGGACATCATCGTCGCCGCGCCCGCCGCCGAGGCCTATCTGCCCCACTTGCGGGAAGCCTTCCAATCCTTCGCACTGCCCCTCAGGATCCAGGACGTCAAGGGCGATCCTAAACCTGAGCTGCGGGCCCTGCGGGGGCTGGTCCGGCTGCTGGGGCCTGACGCCGAGGCCGAACCCTTTCTCGACTACCTGAGGGACCATCCCCAACTGCTGCACTCTCACCTGGACCTGGATCAACGGCTGAGGAAGGCCGGCATCTGGGGCGGGCCGCATTGGAAGCTGCTGGGTCAGGAGGAGGTAGACCTTCAGGCAAAGGCCTGGATCGAGCGTTTTCTTCAACTCGGCAGACAGGGTCAGGCCGAGTCGCTGACTCCCGCTCAGGCGCTGGGCCTGGTGGAGGCGCTGCAGCGCGATTGGATCAGCCAAGCCGAGTCCTTGCGTCCTCTCGGCGAGGCCCTCGCCAACATGCAGCAGTCGACACCTGATCTGCCCATTCCCCTGGCCCTCTTGCAGGATCTGCTTTCGCGGGGACCGGAGCAGCGGCAGGCGGACGATTTCAACCGCCGCGGCGTTTGCTTCACCACCCTGATGCGCAGCCGCGGACTGACCGCCCGCCGCCTGATCGTGATGGGACTGAGCAGCCGGCACCTGCCTCGCCGGGTGGACGAAGATCCCTTGCTCAGCGACGACTCGCGCCGCCGCCTGCTGAACCTGGCCCGCGACGTCGGACACCGCCTGCCCATCAAGGCGCGGGCGGGCGAGGAGCAGTTGCTGCTTTTCTACCTGCTCAACACCTCAGCCGACCGCGTCCATTGGATCGTCCCCGAGAGCGACGAGAGCGGACGCCGGGTGGCCGCCTCGCCCTGGGTGCAGCGCTATCTGACGGCCTGGAACGCCGAGCGGCGCGCCACCCTTCCGCGAGGTCCCCGCGAGCAAGCCCGCCACCTTCTCCAGCAAGACTCCTCGGGAGCTCTGCTGCCGCCTCGCTACGGCGGACTGATGGGGCGGGGCCGCAGGTCGCTTCCTGGCGCCTTCTCAGGCGCTTCTCTGCCGCTCCCGCAACGTCCTCTCAGCGTCACGGCTCTACAGGACCTGGCGCGCTGCCCCTTTCGCTTTTACGCGGCGAGGGTGGCTGGATGGGAACCCCTGGCGCCGCTCCTCCGCGAACGCGAGATGGCGCCCTTGCAGCGAGGCAAACTGCTTCACGAGGCCTTGCAGGATGTGCTGGCTCCGGCTCTTTCCCAGCAACTCTCCCTGGCCGCTGCCGCCCGTCGCGCCCTGGGCCATCGCCAGCGCCCCGCCCGCCGCGCCCTGCAAGCCTCGCTGCGGCGGGCCTGTCACCGCAAGGCGCCGCCCCATCCGTTGCTGAAGGAGGCGGAAGTCGACATCCTGGCCTCCCAGATCGAGGACTACCTGCGCCTCCTCTGTGAGCAGGAGTCGATGCATCCCAAACGGCTGGAAGCCCGCATGAAACGGGGCTTTCCCGGTCTGCCTCAAGTTGAAATCGAGGGACGGCTGGACCGCGTCGACGAAGGCGAATTCGGCGGGGCCGACTCCATCGTCGACTACAAGGCCGGAGTCCGGCCGCCGGTGGGGGAACTGGAGAGGGAAATCCAGGCGGGCTTCCAACTGCAGCCTTCCCTCTATCCCTGGTTATGGCGAGGGAGTTCGGGAGAGGAAGGCGATTTCGTCTACGTTTTCCTGGGGGACTCGCCGCCCTGCGCATTCTCGGTGCGCGACGTTCCCCCGGCCCAAGAGGCCTTGGCCTCGCTGCGGCCGCTGCTGCAAGAGGCCGTTTGCACGCCTCTTTCCAATGAGGCCTGCCGTGCCCTGGGGCTGGAGCGGCTGCAGCCCTGCCGCTACTGCGATTTCGCTTCCGTCTGCCGCCGCCACGACGCCTCGGCTCCTTCCCGCATGGCCGACCACTTCCGCAGCCGGGCGCCGTCCCGCCTGCACTACCTGCAAGAGCGCCTGGGGCAGGAGGAGGGGTCATGAGCGTGCCCGTCTATTTGGACTCCTCCTCCCTCCGGCCCTCTCCGGGCGACGCGCAGCAGCGCAGCCAGGCCATCCTCACCGAGGAACACGCTTTCGTGTGGGCCGGCGCCGGCACCGGAAAGACCCACACCCTCACCCACAGGGCACTCTACCTGCTGCTGCGGGCTCCTTTCCTGGAGTGTTTTCAGCGCAGCCACCAGGAGGCGGCCGGAGTCGACCTGACGGCCCTCTACCGCAGCCGCGAGCGCAGCGGGCGCATGGGGGCCGCCCGCCGCGTGGTGCGTTCGCTGGTGCTGACCACCTTTACCCGCAAAGCGGCGGCGGAGATGCAAACCCGCCTCCACCAGTACCTGGGACGGGTGGCGCGCCTGCAGGAAGCCGAGCTGGACGATCCGCCTCCCAAGGACGTCTTGCTGGCCCAAGTCGTGGATCAGGTGCTCTCTGAGCTGAAAAGCAAGGGCTACCAAGACCCCCTGGAGAGGTTGCGCCTGGGGGCCGGAGCCTTGTCCGAACTGGCGGCCGACATGCAGATCTCGACCCTGCACAGCTTCGCCGCCGGACTGCTGAAGCGTCATCCCCTGCAGGCTGCCATCGCGCCGGGCGCCCACTTCGCACGCGAGGACGAGACCGACTTGTCCACGCTTCCCCGCCGCCTCATCGACCGCTGGTGGAACCGCTGTGCCCTCAGCGATTCCGCTTTGCAGGAAGATCTGAGGCGGGTGCTGGAGGCGGTTCCTGTCAGGCAACTTGAGCAATGGCTGGAGCAGACTCTGTTTCATCCCTGGCTGGCCCAGCTTGACGCCGGGGAGAGCGAAAATGCGGACCAGGCGCTGCGCAGTTTGACGGAGGTGGTGCAGCAGCTCCATCGCCATTGGCCCGGAAAGCCGTCGTCGCGGCTGGAGGAACTGACCAAACGGCTTTATGCCGTCCTCCACACGGCGGCCACTCCTGCCGACAGGCAATCCGGCGATTTCGACTGGAGCGCTGTCGACCCCAAGGCCTTGGGACGCTTGCTCGACTTCACCGAGCGCATCGCAAAGAGCCTTTTTCTCGACAGCTCCAGGCGCTGGAAGACCCTCGACAAGGCGTTGCAGGCCTCGCCCGCCCATGCCCGCCGCTTCTTCCGCACTCCCTCTCACCTGCGGCGTCCTCTGGTGGCGCGCCTGCTGGGCACCCGGCTGGCCCCGGCGCGGGACTCGCTGAGGCGCTTGCTGCAACACTTCGAGGAGTGGAGCCGCGGCGCCGCACTGCGCGAACTGAAGCTGGTGACCTTCGACGACATGATCGAAAAGGCCGTGACTCTGCTGCGGGAACACCCCGACATCCGCCGCCGCGAGCAAGGGCGCCTGGCCGTGTTGCTGGTGGACGAGTTCCAGGACACCGATCCCCTGCAACTGCACCTGATCGAGCTTCTGCTGCGCCGCTCCCGCAAGGGCCGCGGGCCGCTGGGATTCTTCGTGGGGGACCGCAAGCAGTCCATTTACCGCTTTCGGGGCGTCGACCTGCCCGCCCTGGAGGCTTTTTTCAGCCGCTACCAGGAGATAGCAGGCGTCCCACCGCGCGAGTTTCAGCTCACCACCAGCTTTCGCAGCCTCAAGCCGGTGCTCGACTTCGTCAACGCGTTTTTTCAGGAACAGGTGCCGGCCGCCCAGTCCCAGGAGAGTCTGCAGGCTTTCCGCCGTCCCCGCTCCGCCCAGCCGCCTGCTCCCGGCGCGGGCCGCGCCGCACGCGACCAGATGGCCCTGCCTTTCCAGCAGGGCGAACGTCCCCAGTGGATCTACCTGCGCGACCAGCGTCCTCAGGGGCGCGGTTTCAGCGCCTCCGAGGCTCGCCGGGTCACCGCCTCGCAGGCCGTCCGCACGGTGGGCGAATTGTGCCGCCAGGGCTACGCCTACAAGGAAGTCTCATTGCTGGTGCGCAAAGAGCGCGAACTCGATCCCATCCTCGAGGCCTTGCGTCACGCCGGCATCCCTTACGTCAGCACGGGCGCCCGCACCTTCTATCGCCAGGCCGAGGTGCTCGACCTGCTCAACCTCCTCATCGCCCTCCATCATCCGGGCGACACCTTGGCCTGCGCGGCGGTCTTGAGGGGGCCCTGGGTGGGGCTGCACGACGAGGCCCTCCACGGCCTGCTGAGCCTGATCGAAGACGGCAGCCTGCTGCATGGAGAAGATCCGCTGCCCCCCGAACTTCCGGACCCCGCCCGCGAGAACGTGGAGGCCCTGCGGGATCTGGTCCGGCAACGCCGCTTGCAGCCCACCCAGGACTGGTTGCAGCAGATCCGAAACCGGCTTCCGCTGGAGGCTTATGTCAGCCGCCACGACCACGAGGGACGCAGCCTGGTGCGCATGGAGCGGCTGCTCGACAACTACCGGCTGGAAGTCGAGCAGGGAAGCGAACCGGTGCTGTTGTGGCTGTTGGAACAGCGCCAGCGGGCCGACCGGGGAGACCGCTTCGATGCCGACCTGGGAGAGGACGTCAGCATTTCGGACGATACGCTCGATGCCGTGCGGGTCCTCACCATTCACAAGGCCAAGGGGCTGGAGAACCGCGCTGTTGTGGTGTGCGGATGGCACGCCGTGCTGGAAGAACTGAAAGGCGATTTTCCGGCAGGCGATCCGCCCCTGCTGGACGATTTCGCCGCCCCGGGGCAGCGACGGCGGGGCGAATTCCTCATGCCTTTCGGTCCTCTCAAGGTGGAGAGCGCCGGATACGCCCGGGCCCTGCAAGAGGAAAAGCAGCACAACCGGGGCGAGGCCATGAGGCTGGCCTACGTGGCCGCTACCCGGGCCCGCGACCAGCTCATTCTCATCTGCGCCCAGCACTGCTACTCGCGTCCCTCGCCCGAAATGGACGAATTCCTGGCTCAAGCCTGCCAGACAGCCGAGCAGACGGGAGGAAGGGCCGAGCTATGCGGCGGAACTCTGCATTTTCGTCTGCTGGAGGCCGGCCAGGCCCGCTCCAAGAAAGCCCCAGTGGCACGCTGGGAGCTGGGGGAAGACTACGAACGCCTCTGGCAGGAACGCCGCCGCCGCTGCCGCCAATGGCTGCAGCAGCCTCTCTGGCGCAGTCCCACCGACGAGTTGGGCCGCACCCCTCAAGAAATACGCGATCCCGACCCGGATTGGCGCCTGCCCGACATTGCCGAGGATGAAGCGCCGATGTCGGAGGAGGACCGTGGAATTCGCCGCCGGGCCGGTGAAATCGTCCACCGATGGCTGGAGGACTGGGACGGCCAGGCCTTCCCCGGGCGGGCCCGACTGGAGCGGGAACTGTCCTCTCCGGGCCCGGCCGCTTCCCGCTTGCCCAAGGAGATGGAAGAGCGGTCGGTGGAGCGGGCGGTCGTATCGCTCTTGTCCTTTTTGCAAGGAGAGGCACTCGACGATCAGGGCCGGCCGCTCATCCGGCGCTTTCAATCCGCCCGGGTGCTGGCCAAGGAACTGCCGGTCCACCTCCAGTACCGGAGAGAACCCTGGTTCGGGGTCGTCGACCTGGTCCTCGAAGAGGGAGAAACCATCACCGCCGTGGACTACAAAACCGGCCTCCGGCCTCGAGAGCTTCCGCCCCACTACCGGCTTCAGAGCGAGCTCTACGGAGAAGCCCTGCGCCGCCTCTTCCCCCAGCGCCGCGTGGGCGTCGAGTTCTGGTGGCTGGAGGGAGCCGGCCGGCAGCGTTAAGCTGATCGCCGCAGGGATGTGCCTCCCACCCTCTAACTGACAGCATAGTGTTCAGTGACCCATTGGCGGGCTTGGGACGGTTCGCTCAGTTGGCCCTCCAACTGCAGGTCTTCCACCCGTGTCAGGATCTCTTTGAAGAGCGGTCCTGGACGGTAGCCCATCTCGATCAGGTCGTTTCCGTCCAGCAGAGGTTGGGGGCGCACCGGTTCCCGCGCGAATTCCTCCAGCTTGCGGCGGCAGAACTCCCAGGTCCCCAAATCGCCGTGACTGGCCAGGCAGTCCCAGCGATGCAGGGTCAGGTGCTTGTCGAAGAGATCCAGGCGCAGGAAGCGCTTGAGGGTGCTGCGGCGCATCTTCTCGACGTGCATGAAGCGCAGGTGCTGACGCACCATCTCGACCACCTGGCGGCGGGTCTCGTTGGAAAGGCGCAGGCGACGGGCGACCTCTTCGGCCATCTCGGCGCCCACTTCGGCATGACGATCGAAGCGGATGCGCTCGCGCACCGTGTAGGTGGGAGGCTTGCCCACGTCGTGCAGCAGCATGGCCAGCGCCAGGGCCGGATCCTCGACCTGTCCCGCCATCTTGAAGAGCAGGCGGGTATGGGTGAAGACGTCTCCCTCGGGATGAAACTGGGGAGGCTGGGCCACCCCCTCCATGGCAGCCACTTCGGGCAGGATCACCTGCATGATCCCGCTCTGCTGCATGAGCAGCAGTCCGCGCGAAGCGTCCGGCCCGGTCAGCATCTTGATCAACTCGTCACGGATGCGCTCCCAACTGACCTGAGTCAAGTGGGGGGCCTGAGCTTCGACCTGGCGCCAGGTTTCTTTTTCAATGTCGAATCCCAGGCGGCAGGCGAAGCGGATGGCCCGCAAGATGCGCAGCTTGTCTTCCTGGAAGCGGCGCTCGGGCCGGCCCACCGAGCGCAGCACGCCGAGGCGCAGATCCTCCTGGCCCCCCACGTAGTCGATGACCTTGTGCTGGAAAGGATCGTAGAAGAGCGCGTTGACCGTAAAGTCGCGGCGCCGGGCGTCATGGCGGGCGTCGCTGAAAGAGACGCTGGAAGGATGGCGCCCGTCCAGGTAGTCGCCCTCCATCCGAAAGGTGGTGACCTCGTAGCTGATGCCGTCCACCCGCACCAGGATGACGCCGAACTGACGTCCCACGTCGTAGGTATCGGGGAAGAGGGCCTCGATCTGTTCGGGGGTGGCCGAGACCGCGATATCGACGTCCTCGACCTTGCGGCCCAGCAGCAGATCGCGCACCACGCCTCCGGCCAGCAGCGCTTGATGCCCGTGCCGGCGAAATCGGCGGACGATGCTCAGCGCTCCCTCGCGCAGTCCAGGATCGAGGCGTCTCAGATCGGGCATGGCGGGGCCGCCCTTAACCCTTGAGCTTGTTGAGGTGCTTGGTCCAGCCGGAATCGGGAAACCGCTTGTTGCACAACTCGCGGTTGCGTTCGAAGTCCTCGATGCGGCCCAACTCGTAATAGCTCAAGGCCAGATTGGGAAGCATTTCCCTGAGGAGGGGGAAATCGGAAGAGATCTTAAGCGTCTTTTCGCCCTCCGCAACGGCTTCCTCGTGATGGCCCAGGTAGCGGTTGCTGGAGGTCAGAAAGCTGCGCAGATTGGCCAATTCGACATTCTCGCCCACCGGCTGCTTGAGTCCCTGCTCGACCGCCTCCAGGGCTTTGCGATGTTCCTTGAGATGATAGAGGCAATGGGCGATTTCAGCGTACAACCAGGCCAAGGATTGGCTGCTATCGGCCTCCAGCTTCTTGATCTCCAGCAGCTTGCGGTAAGACTGCAAGGCCATGCGGTAGTCGAGCAGGCGGCTGTAACAGGCGGCGATGCGCCGGTGGACCTGCTCGGTGTTGGAAAAATTGGGATCGGCCTTGAGCACCTTGGAGTAGTAGGAAAGAGCCTCGTCGTACTCTCCCAACTCGAAGTAGTTGGCGGCCATGCTTTCATAGAGGTAGGCCAGTTCGGGATCGTTGTCGCTGATCAGCGAGATGGCCTGCATGTTGTATTCGATGGCCTTTTCGTGCTCGCCCATCCGCTCGTGGTTGCGGCTGATTCCCGAGAGCAGCATCCATTGAGCCTCGCCGTCCAACTCGTCCAGCACCTTGAGGGCTTGCAGACGGGTTTTCAGCGACTGCTCGTTTTCGCCCACGTACTCGTAGTAGGAGCCCAGAAAGAAGAGCACCATGCCGTAGACCTCTTCATTCCGCTGTTCGTCGTCGCCTCGCTGCTCGTCGAACATCTGCTTGGCGGCCCGAAGAGCCTCGTAGGCCCTTTCGTCCTGCTCCAGCAGATAGTGGCAAATCCCCATCTGTCCGGCGAAGTAGGCTTTGGCGTTGCCGCTGGGCGCGAGCTCCTCTCCCTGACGGTAGTATTGGGCGGCTTTGGCGTATTCGTCTTCGTCGTAATAGTGCCCGGCCAGCATGTCGAGGACATCCAGCCGCTGCTCCTGCGGAAGGTCCTCTCGCTCCAGCAAACTCTCCAATTGTTCAACCGTCAGATCGTCTGAACTCATCTTGCGGAGAGTAGCACACAAGCGGTTTATCGGGTAGCGCAAGACCGGCGGCCGCGGGAGATTCGGAAAGGGCCCGGGAAAGAGGCCGCCTCAGTTGCTCAAGACGGCCTGCCCCTTCATGACTTCGATGTCCCGAAGGCCGTAGGGCAGGTCAAAAGACTTGGTGGGGTCGAAGGGCGGATCTTGTTTTTCGCCGACCTGCTTGATGGCCGAATTGACCAGCGAGGCGGGAATGGGCACCGAGCCCATCCAGGCTTCGATCACGGTGTAGGAACCTCTGCCTTGGGAGGTTTCCAGGCGGCCTTCCACCTGCATGGTTCGCTTGCCGGTAAGAATGTAGCTGAGCCAGCCGGCGCCGCTCTTCTCCAAGTCCAGTTGGTCGAGGTCGACCTCCAGCCAGGTTGTGAAGCGGCGGCTGCCGTCCAGACGCACCCGGGCCGAGTCAAGGCCCTCGGGCTGCTGGACCTCGATGAGGGCTTTCAGGTAGGCGTTCAGTTCGTCCTCTTGAATCATGTAGGAGTTTCCGGAGCCGTTCTCGCTGTACTGGTCCTCCTGGATCTGGTTGAGGGTCTTCTCGACCTTGGCGGCCTTGGGGTCGGGTGATTCCGCAAGGGCCAACGCGACCGTGAAAAATGCGGCGGCTAGGGGCAGGCGCTTCATCAACATGTCCCTATAGATGCGGGCCCGGCTGCAAGGGTTGCTGAAAAACAAAGGGCGCCCCGGAGGGCGCCCTGAAGGTTGCGGGTGAGGGCGGTCTAGAAGACCACCTTCAGTCCGAACTGGATTTCGCGTGCATCGAAGGTATCGGTCACGCTGCCGAAGAGCAGGCTGTTGAGCCGCGGTTCGGGTTGCAGGAAGTTGGCGCGGTTGAAGATGTTGAAGAACTCGAAACGAAGCTCCAAACGCGATTCTTCGGTCAGCAGCCGGTCCAGCGAGAACTCCTTGAAGAGCGAGAAGTCGACGTTGGCGAATCCCGGCCCTTGGAAGGTGTTGCGTCCCAGGTCCCCGTTGGTTCCAAGCGTGGGGAGGGGGAAGTCGCCGACGTTGAACACCGGCCCGCTCTTCCAGTCATCCTGATCGAACTCGACCGAATTCCCGAAACTGGGAACATTGGTGCGGTCGTTGTTCTCGCCGTCGGCGTTGAAATCGCCGCCGGCGGGGCGGCTGGTGGAGTAGTGGGGCGTGAAAGGTTGACCCGACTGCAGGGTGACGACGCCGTTGACTTGCCATCCCCCCAGCACAGCCCGGCGCAGTCCGCCGCTGTCCCTGAACCAGGGCGTTTCGTAGATGAAGTTGCTGACGAAGCGATGGCGGGCGTCGAAGATCGAGCGTCCGTAGTCGAGGGCGAAGTTGTTGATGTCGAGGGCGAACCCGTCGGCGTTGAAGTTCGACGAGGTGGCGCCGCTATGCCAGGTGGAACGCGTATCCAGAGACTTGGAGAACGTGTAGTTGGCATTGAAGGCGAATCCGTCCGAGAAGCGGCGGTCGATCTGCAATTGCAGAGCGTGGTAGTTGGAGTTGACGGAATTCTCCCAGAAGCGCAGCCGTCCGAAGCCGGGGTTGAGGCGGTTGAGTCCGGTGTCGCCGGCGAAGTCTCCGTTGACGGGCGAGGGCGCGCCCAGCCGGTCGCCGGTAAAGCGGTTGAAGAACTCCGCCTTGATCAGCTTGCGGCCCAGGGTTCCCACGTAGTTGATCTCGAAGGACGTGTCCTTGGCGATCTCGCGCTGGATTCCCAGGAAGAAGCTCTGAGTGTAGGGATCGCGCGTGTTGGGGTTGGGAATGCCCGACAGGAACTGAGTGTTGGCGTTGGTCGGGTCGTAGGCGATGATGTTGCCTTCGAAGAGGCCGGCGCCGATGTTGTTGTTAGGTCCGGTGGGCGTGACCGCCGATCCGTCCTGCGGCCCGTAGAGAATGTTCTCGTTGGGACGTCCGCAGACGTCGGGAGCGCAGATCAGGTTGAAGGAATAGAAAGGCGGATTCCAGCGCGAGTTGGCCAACGGGTTGTAGACGGCGCCGTTGTAGGCGATTCCGTAGCCGGCGCGGATGGAGGTCTTCCCATCCCCGAAGGGGTCCCAGGCCAGGCCGATGCGCGGCGCGAAGTTGTTGTAGTCGTCGCCGGAGAGCTTCTCGGCGGTGGCGAAGCCGCCCAAGACCACGCGCTCGAAGATGTCGCTGCCCTGGGAGAGGTCGAACTGAGTGGTGCGGTTCTGGTCTTCCACCAGGCGGCCGAACCAATCCCAGCGCACGCCCAGGTTGAGGGTCAGGTTGGGACGGACTTTGAAGTCATCGTTGAAGAAGACCCCGATTTCCGTTCCCCTCCAGGCGCGGAAGTTGGAAGCCAGTTCGGCTTGTCCGTTGCCGCCCACTTCGGGCAGGTTGGGGTTGACGCCGCCGATCTGGTAGTAGGGAGTGTCGAGGGCGATCTGCACCAGGTCAAAGAAGTAGTAGCTGGGACGCCCCACGTTGAACTCGGAGTTCTCCTGATTGCGGCGGACGGTGATTCCTGTCTTGATGCCGTGACGCCCGCTGTTGATGGACAGGGTGTCGGACCAGGAGAAAGTGTTCTCGTGGAAGATTTGGGGATAGCCGTTGTAGGCCCCGAAGGTGGCCGTGCCGGTTCCGCCTTCCGCCACCAGCGGCACGCCCGGCGTTCCCGCCAGGATGTCGTTGATGGTGCGGTTGAAGCCGACTTTGGCCTCGTTGACCATGGTGGGCGAAATGATCGACGTCCAACTGATCACGCCGTGATGGGTGCGGATGGTCTGAGGCGAGTTGAAAGCCGGGCGCGGATCGACCACCACGCCGCCCTGGTCGTCCAGGAAGTAGCGGGCGAAGATCTTGTTGTCGTCGTTAAGGTCATGATCGCCGCGCAGAGTGAACTGATCGCCGTCAGTGGCCTGGGGCGTGAAAATGGAGACATCGCCCGTCATCACGTCGTTGACGCCCAGGGTCCCGGGGGCCACGCCGAAGAGGCCGTTGAGGGCGGCATCCACTTCGCCTTGGGTGGCGTTGTTGATGTATCCGGTACCCAACAGGTACTGGCCCACGGTGGTGGGATTGACCTGAATGTTGCCCACGGCGTAGTTGGAATAGAGAAACTGAGCGACCGGAGCGCCGTTGCTTTGCACGAAGTTGGTCCAGGCTGGAGCTTCGAAAGTGGTCAGCGTGGAGTCGCCGGTGCGGATGCGGATTCCCTCATAAGAGAAAAAGAAGAACGTCTTGTCCTCGATGATGGGTCCGCCGAAGGTGCCGCCGAACTGGTTCTGCTTGAACTCCGGCTTTCCTCCGGTGGGGTCGCCCGGATCCCCGATATCGAAGAACTCGCGGGCATCGGCGTTGTCGTTGCGGTGGAACTCGAAAACGGAACCGTGAAAGCTATTGGTTCCGCCCTTGGTCACGACATTGACCACCGAGCCGATGGAAGCGCCGTATTCGGCCGAAAAGTTGAGCGTCTCGACGCGGAATTCCTGTACCGAGTCGACTGAGGGCTGAGAGGCCATGCCGCCGGAAAGCTGCTTGGAACTGATGCCGTCCATCCAGAAGCCGTTCATGTTGACGCGTCCGCCGTTGACCGAGGTGGTCACGTCCTGAGTGGCGTTGGCCGCCCCCGGCTCCGAAATGGTGGCCGCAGCGTTGACCGAGCCCGGCGACAACTGCACCAGTTGCATGACGTTGCGCCCGTTGAGCGGCAGGTTGACCACTTTTTCCTGGTCGACCAGGGTCGAAACCCGGCCCTGCTCCAGTTCGATGGTGGCGGCCGCTCCGGTGACGATCACCTCTTCGCTGATTTCGCCCACCTCAAGTCTGAGGTCGACGTGGGCCACCTGTCCGACGCTGACGTCGAAAGGCTGGCTGGTGGTGGTCTTAAAGCCGGTGATCACCGCTTTGGCGACGTAGCGCGCCGGGCGCAGGTTGCTGACGCGGAAGATGCCGTTATCGCTGGTCACCACGGTACGGGAATCGCCCGTGGCCACATTGGTGACGGTGACCTCAGCTCCGGGAATCACGCCCCCGCTGGTATCGGTCACCTTGCCCGTGATGCTCGAACCCTGGGCAAAAAGAGGGACCGAAGCAATCAGGGCCAGCGCAGCCGCCACTAACAGCGTACGACTTGCGAGTTTGAAAACTTTCATAGATGTTGCTCCTTCTCCTTGAAGTTTCGTCAGTCCAAGAGGCTCCCTGACGTTAACCCGCAATGGGTCGGGCAATTCGCCGTGATAAGGAGAATCGAGCTGGCACTTTAAACGCAAGATTAGATAAGTGCCAGAACTTGATTCGCCACCCGACCACGTTGCGAAACGAGATCCTCGGACTGGCGTCTCCGATAAGCGCCGCTGTGATGCAATTTGAATACCAGCATTTCGGCGGTCTATGCCTTATAGACCCAAATCGTTGCCTGCACTGACTTACGCCTGTCCGCACCGCCGCCGCGGAGGTTCTCGGCTGCCGGCCTAATTCAAATAAATGGATGTCAACTCTTCGGCTCGGTCCAAATTTCTGAATGGCTCTCAGAGGGGAGTGAAACCGCTGGCGGAGAGGTGGAATTGACAAAAGGCGTCCGGATTGCCCATCATACGCCTTCGACGCCCGCTCGCCCGATTCTCTTCTGGATGGCTAGACCATGTCCAAGCAAGCCGTGCTGGTCAAGAAATACGGAGGCACCTCGGTCGGGTCGCCTCAGCGCATCCGCAAGGTTGCCGCCGACTTGGCAGGCGATCACCAGCGGGGGCTCTCCCAGGTGGTGGTGGTGTCGGCCATGGCCCGCACCACCGACCGCCTGCTGGCTCTGGCCCGCGAGGTGAGCAACCGTCCCCATCCCCGCGAACTCGACATGCTGCTGGCCACGGGAGAACAAGTGTCGATCGCTTTGCTGGCCATGGCCATGCACGAGCGCGGGGTGGAAGCGGTCTCGCTGACCGGAGCCCAGTGCGGGATCGTGACCGACGGCAACTTCTCGCGGGCCCGAATACGGGCCATCCGCACCGACCGCATCGAGGAGCGCCTGAGGGCCGGCCATGTGGTCTTCGTGGCCGGCTTTCAAGGGGTCACCGACAGCGACGAGATCACAACCCTGGGCCGAGGCGGATCGGACACCACGGCCACCGCACTGGCCGCCGCCCTGGGAGCTTCCCGCTGCCAGATCTTCACTGACGTGGAAGGCGTTTTCACGGCCGACCCGCGCATCGTTCCCGAGGCCCGCCTCTTGCCCTTCATCAGCTATTCGGAGATGCTTGAATACGCCGCCTCGGGATCCAAGGTGCTGCACCCTCGCTGCGTCGAGATCGCCAACCGGCATCAGGTCCCCCTGCAGGTGCTTTCCAGCTTCGCCGGCAGCGGCCAAGGGGCAGCCGGGCAAGGCACCACCGTCGTCAAGGAGGACCAAGTGGAAAAGGTTTCCGTTACCGGGGTCACCTACGAGTCGGACATTGCCCGAGTCGCCCTGACCCGGGTTCGCGATTTTCCCGGCGTGGCCGCCCTCATCTCGGAAAGGCTGGCCCAAGCCGGCATCAACATCCGCCTCATCATCCAGGGCCTGCGCCACGATCAGAGCAACGACGTCTCGCTGGTGGTCGACCGGGACAGCGCCGACCGGGCGCTGCAAGTCCTGCAAGAAGCGGCGCCCCAGGTCGGGGCCGAAAAAGTCGAAGTCGACCGCGAGGCGGGAGTGGTGGCCATAATCGGCTCGGGAGTGGCCTCGGTTCCGGGTGTGGCCGCCACCTTCTTCAGGGCTTTGGCCGATGAAGGCATCAACATCGAGTTGATCAGCAGTTCCGAGGTGCGCATCGCCTGCATCATCCGCGCCGCCGACCTCAAGGCTGCCGTGCGCAGCGTCCACCACGCCTTCAAACTCGACCAAGTGGAACGACGCTTGCGCCGCCCTCCGGCAGAGGACGGCCAAGAGGAGCAGGCGCCATGAGCATGCAACGCATCGGACTGGCCGGATACGGCACCGTAGGACGCGCACTGGCCCGTCAACTGACGGAGGAAAGCGGACGCTATCGGCGCGAGTTGGGTGTCGACCTGCGCCTGAGCCATATTTTCGACCGCAGCTACGGGAACAAGGACCGGTCCTTTCTGCCGCCTGACGTCAGCTTCAGCGACGATCTGGAATCCTTGCTGGCCCAGGACGTCGACATCCTGGTGGAAGTGCTGGGCGGCGAGCAGCCGGCGGACAAGCTGATCCGGGCCACCTTAGAGCGAGGACGCTCGGTGGTGACCGCCAACAAGTTTCTCATGGCCCGCCACGGTCCTCTCTACCTGCGCCTGGCCTCCATGCGGGGGGCCTTCCTGGGATTCGAAGCGGCGGTGGCGGGAGGCATCCCCGTGCTGCGCGCCTTGCGCCGTTCCCTCTTTTCCGACCGCATCGTAGGGTTGAGCGGGATTCTCAACGCCACCTGCAATTTCATCCTCTGTGAAATGGCCGCCAGCGGAGCCGACTATCATCAGGCCGTTTCGCGGGCCCAGGAGTTGGGCTATGCCGAAGCCGATCCGTCGCTGGACGTCTCGGGCCGCGATGCCGCCGACAAGCTGGGCATTCTCTCGGCCCTCTGCTTCGGGGTCTGGCCCGCTCCCGAAACGGTGCCGGTGCAGGGAATCGAATCGCTGGAGGCCGTCGATTTCCGCTACGCCCGCCAACTCGGTTACGCTATCCGGCTGCTGGCTTCGGGCTCTCTGGAGGAGGAGAGCGGCCGGCCCCGGCTGCGCGTCAACCCCTTCATGGTGGCTCAGGACTTGCCCTTGGCCAAGATCGAGGGCGAGGTCAACGCCGTCAAAATCGAGGGACGCCGGCTGGGCTCGACTGTCCTCAGCGGACCCGGTGCGGGAGGTGCGGCTACAGCCGTTTCGGCCGCCTCCGACGTGCTCAATGCCGCTCTCTGGAGAGCGGGCAACGGGAGCTTTTATGCCGCCCCCTACCTGATGGCCGACAAGGGCGCCCGCCCGGCCGACGCTTCCCGCGAGGTCTATCCCTTCTACTTGCGTTTCGTGGTGCGCGACCGCACCGGAATCCTGGCCGCGCTGGCGGGCATCCTCCACCGCCACGGCATCAACATCCACTCCGTGGTGCAGGAAGCCTGGGACGATCCGGTCGATCTGCCCTTCGTCATCACCATCGACCCCACCTCCTTCGCCTCGGTGGAAGAGGCGGTCGCCGAAATGGCCCAACTCGACTTTCACTCCCGTCCCCCGCTGGCCCTGCCCATCCTGGAGTGAATGTGGCGCTTGGCCTGAGAGTGTATAATTCCTTCCATACTTTGCTCAGCCTGAGAGGAGCCGCTTATGAGTGCTCGCCGCCTGCTTGCTTTTGGACTGCTGATGGCTATCTGCCTGCCCCCGCTCTACGCTCAAGAGCAGGAACGGCGTCAGGAGGAAGCCGAAGACTACTACCGCAAATGGCTTGAAGAAGACGTCGTCTACATCATCACCGAAGAAGAGCGCCAGGTCTTCGAGAGTCTGGCCACCCTGGAAGAAAAAGACCAGTTCATCGAGCAGTTCTGGCGCAGCCGCGATCCCAATCCGCAGACCGCCGAGAATGAATTCAAGAGCGAGCACTATCGGCGCATCAGCTACGTCAACGAGCGCTACTTTTCGGGCGAACCGGGATGGAAGACCGACCGCGGAATGATCTACATCAAGTTCGGCGAACCCGACTCGGTGGAGCGCCAGCCCTTCGGCGGACCTTACCGGCGGCCCAACAGCGAAGGGGGAGGCGAAACCACCACCCTGCCCTGGGAACGCTGGTGGTACCGCCACATTCCCGGAATCGGCGAGGACGTGGAGATCGAGTTCGTCGACAAGGGTTTCAGCAACGATTACCGGATTGCACTCAACCCCAATGAAAAGGACGCCTTCCTCTATGTGGCGGGGCACGGCAACACCCAGGAGGAATTCGACGGCAACTGGACGCGCTTCGACCGCATCAGCGCCCCTCTCGGGCTAGTCGACCGCGACAGCCCCTTCGTCCACAGCAACGACCTGCCTTTCCGCAGGTTGCGCCGCTTCGCGCAGCTCACCAAGGCTCCCGAGATCGAGAATCCCCGCCTACGGGAGATCGTCGATTCCGCGGTTCATTACGAAGAATTGCCCTTCAGCTTCCGCTCCCACTGGCTGCGGGCCGGAGATCAGGCGCTGGTACCGCTGACGGTCAGCGTCGATCACAAAGATCTGCGCTTCGGGGCCGACGGCCAAGGCGAGGAGGCCCGCCTCAACATCTTCGGGCGCGTCAAGAGCCTGCAGGGCCGCATCGTCTCCATCTTCGAGGACTCGGTGGAGCAGAGCCGCTCCGACACTCAGGGACTGGCGCCGGGCCGCTCCCTCTACCAGAAGCTGCTGGTGCTGGAACCCGGCCGCTACCGCCTCGATTTGGTGGTGGAAGATGCTTACGGAGGCGGCGTGGGGACGCTGCAGACCGGACTCATCATTCCTCGTCTGGCCGAGGACAAGCTGGCCGCCAGCCCCGTCATTCTGGTCGACCGGGTGGAGCCCATCGCCCAGGACTTCGACCCCAGCCAGCCCCCCGAGATGTTCGTGCTGGGGACCCTCAAGGTCTTGCCCCACTTGGGCGACGTGGTGGCCGAAAAACGCCACCTGATGTTCTACTTCCAGCTCTACAACGCGGGGATCGACGGTTCCACCCGCCTGCCCAGCCTCGACCTGTCCTACCAACTGGTGGACGAGGAGGGAAGTGTGGTGGCTGAAAAAAGCGATGAGGGAGCAGACCGCGCCTCCTACATCTCCGGCCAGCGCATCGCCTTTCTGGAATACCTCGATTTGCGCAAGGCCGCGTCCCCTTCGCTGCAGTTGAAGATCGAGGTCACCGACAAGGTCACGGGCCAGAGCCTCATTATCAGCGAGCCGGTGCGCATCCAGCGCGCACCCCAAGCCGACCCCTCCCGCCCTTGAATATCCCGTCCCAATGAGAAACGCCGCCAAACCGGTTTCCGGCTTGGCGGCGTTGGGCTGTCCCTAACCTTCGTGGTCTCGACTTAGAAGTCGATCCTCAGTCCGAACTGGATGACCCGGGGATCGTTGTTCTGGCCCGTGAAGGCTCCGAACGCCGTGGGGCTGTTGACCGACAAGCTGGGGTTGCCGTAGAGCACGTTGTTGAAGGCGTTCAGGAAGTCGAAGGAAAAGGTCATGGTTATGGGCTGGTCGGCGGCGTCGGCCAAGGTGGTGGTCTTGCTGATGGACAGGTCCAGGTCCCAGCGAGGGGGAGCGCGCAACGCGCCGCGTCCGTCGCGGGTGTCCTGGCTGATCAGCACCCTGCGGAAGCTGTTGAAGACCGCCTCGGGATTGCCGAACAGGTTGAGTCCGGTGCCGCCGTTGGCCGGATCGGAATTGGTTCCGATGCCGTTGGAGCCGGTGGCTCCCGTGTGGATGGAGTTGCCGAACTGGCCGGGGTCGGTGGTGGGGATGAGACCGATGGCATTGCCCAGCACATTGCCGCCGCCCCACACGCCCGAGCCCTGGCTGAAGGTCAGGGCGCCTCCGCTGCGCACCGAGACG
The DNA here is from genome assembly GCA_035471785.1 of Acidobacteriota bacterium. Classification (NCBI taxonomy): domain Bacteria; kingdom Pseudomonadati; phylum Acidobacteriota; species Acidobacteriota bacterium. The sequence continues at coordinate 17,281 of DATIPQ010000050.1, read as the reverse complement.
ATGCCGGCGGCGGTCCATCCGCCGATCAGCTTGTCCAGGAATCCGCCGCCGGAGAAGCGGCGGTTGGCTCCGAAGGGCAGTTCATAGACCCAGTTCACGTTGAAGATGTGATTGAGGTCGAATGCCGAAGGGCCATAGCCGGCGTCGAGGTTGAAGCTGTTGGGCACTTCGCCGGCGCTGTTCTGAACGGCGCCGTTTTGATCCAGCGAGCGCGAGAAGGTGTAGTTGAGGTCGTAGACCAGTCCGTCGGAGAAGTTCTTGCGCAGGCTGAAGACCACTCCATGGTAGTTGGACCGGCCGCCCGAGGTGCGCATGAAGAGGTCCAGCGACTGGAAGTTGTTGAAGTGCTGCATTCCGGTCAGGAAGAGCGGTATGTCCAGGTTGAGAAAGACGCTGTTGAGGTCGCCCTGGATAATGTCGGACGTACTGCTGCCGGCGATTCCAGCAGTTCCTCCGAAATTGCCGAAGACGTTCTCGAAGAAAGGCTGCGCCGTCACGTCGCCGGGCGCCACCCCGTTGCGCAACTCGGTTGCCAGGGCGTCAAAGGCCTGGGCGAAGCTCTGCCCTGAGGCGCTGTCGACGGCCAGATAGGGAACCTGCTGCAGGTTGACGCTCTGGTAGAGGTTGCGTCCCATGCGCCCGATGTATCCGACCTCCATGATGTGGTCGCCCGGCAGCTCGCGCTGGATGGTGAAATCGAACACGTGGTTGTAGGGAACCGTGATGTCGGGATCGACCGAGAAGGAAAGAATCTCGGAGAAAATGGGCGAAGGGATAATGGGCGATTCGGCAGGACCGAAATCGAGCAATGGGATAGGTCCGTCCACCCCTGCTCTGAAGGGTTCACCGGCCGCGTTAGTGGGCCCGTTGACGGAAACCGTCTGGCCGAACCCGACTCCCAAAGTGGGGATGATCACCGTCTGCACCGTGTTGGTGCGGTCCCAGAGCAGGGAGTATCCGCCCCGGAAGACCGTTTCCTTGTCACCGAAAAGCTTGCCCATAAAACCTCCTTTAAAGGAAGGGTTCCAGGCGATGGCGGCCCGCGGTGAGAGGTTCCGGTAATCGGTCTGATAAGCGGCGCTTTGCCCCGAATCATTGATGGGCACGAAGCCGATGTCGGGGTTGAAGATGCTGCCCCCCTGCGAGGTGAGGTTCTTGTTGGTCAAGAACTCTTCCGCCGTCACGAAGGTGCTGACATCGTCGGCGAAGGTCATGATGGTCTGCTTGCCGTCCTTCTCGATGGGCGGCGTGGTCCACCCGTAGTAGAGGCCGTAGTTGACTGACAGCGAAGGAACCACTCTCCAGGTATCCAGGAAGTAAAAGGAGAAATACTGTTGGGTGGTGTCGGCCTCCAGACTCGACCCGATGGGCAGCGGCTGAAGGTCACCGTCGCGAACGGCCAGGAAGGGAACCGAGTTCACGATTCCCAGCAGGGAAGCATAGAACTGGTCGTAGCGGCTGGTGTCGCCCGGTTGAATGAAGTCGGGGCGCTGGTCGGGGGTGATGTTGACGAAGTTGCCGTTGGCCAACTCGGCTACCGGAAGACCGATCGATCCGATCACTTTGTCGTCGCGGTCGTGGCGAAAGCGGATGTGGCGCACGTCGGCTCCGTACTGGAAGACGTGATTGCCCCTGACCCAAGTCTGGTTGTTGACCCATTGCCAGTAATCGGAGTTGCTGGTCTGGATGCGGGCCCGCTGGGTGTCGACGTCGGTCGGCTCGTCGATGGTCTGCAAGCCGATGTTGACGGCCACGTTGAGTTCCGGTCCCAGCCAAGGCAGCGAACTGGTGGGCCGGATGCGCTGCAGAGGCGTGTAGTCCTTGACCCAGCCGAAGCGGAACTCGTTGGTCAGCGTGGGGGTGAAGTTGGTGTTCAGCCCCAACAGAGCGTTGCGGGTCCGCCGGGGGGCCTCGGTAGCCCCGCGCAGGTTGAGCAGGTCGACTTGGGAAGCCGTGGTCTGAAGGGCCCGGTCGGCCGCGAACTTGGCCTCCAGATTCCAGTTCTCATGAAATTCATGGTCGACCCGCAGCACCGCGAAGTCGTTGCGGGTGTCGGTCGCCACGTCGGTCCGGAAATCGCCCGTGTTCAATCCGTCGCCGCCGCTGGCATTGGGAAGCGGCAACTGGTTGAAGACGTTGAGGACGACCGGGTTGGCTCCCAGTCCCCGGGGATCGAAGTCGATGGGGTTGATGGTCTGGATGTTGCCGTCGCCGTCGGCGAAGCGCAGCAGCCCGTCACGCAGGCTCTGGGTGGGAACGGTGCGCGTGATGGCCGTGGAACCCGGCAGGCGCCGTCCTTCGTAGTTCCAGAAGAAAAAGGTCTTGTCCTTGATGATGGGGCCGCCGATGGAAAACCCGAAGCGGTTGTCCTTGCGTTCCGCCTTGGGCGCGCCGCGCCGGTTGTTGTTCCAACTGTTGGCGTTGAGGTTGTCGTTCTGATGGTACCAATAAGCCGAACCGTGGTACTGGTTGCCGCCCCGCTTGGTGACCAGGGTCATGTTGGCTCCCGCCGAACGCCCGAAGCTGGCGTCGGGGTTGGCCACTGCGATGCGGAACTCCTGTACTGATTCCACCGGAGTGGGGATGACCGTCTCGATGTCGCCCACCGTGTAGTCGGAGACGTCGATGCCGTCCAACTGAAAGGTCTGCTGGTCGCTGCGGCTGCCCGTCACCTCGCCTCCCGGCGTAGTGCCCGGCTGCAGTTGAAAGTAGGAAATGGTGCTGCGGTTGGCGTTGGGAAGCTTCTTCAGACGCAGCTCGTCCATCTGGTTGCCCACCGTGGCGTCCGTTTTCTGCAAAACCACTTCGGCTGAAGCCGTTACCGTCACCTCCTCGGAGATGGCGCCCGGCTCAAGCACGATGTCTTGACGATGGTTGGTCTGAATGACCAGTCGAAGGTCATGAATGAGGATGGTGCGGAACCCGTCCATCTCGGCGGTCAATTCGTACACGCCCGGCAGAATGGTCCCGAACGTGTAGGATCCGGCGTCGTTGGTGAACGTCTTGTGCTGGGCTCCCGTGTCCACGCGCGTCAGGGTCACGGTCACCCCGGGGATGATGCCCCCCGTCTGGTCTCGGACAGTTCCCGATAGGCGGGTGAATGAAGTTTGCGCCCACGCCGAGGTGATTAGACATACACCTACGGCTAATAGGCCGATCAAAGGCAAGAACCTTCTCATCGTACCTCCCTTTGGGGACCCCGGGTCCCCGTACATTTTGATAGCCCCGAACGTCATGGGACAGCCCGCGAAGAACTCTTGCGCACTCAAAGGGCTGCCATTAGCTTTCGATGTGCTCTTCGAGACCGCCCCAAGGCTTCAGTGATTTGGCTGAGCCTTGCTCCCTGGACTGACCCGTCGGGCACTTATGGCTGTACCATTCGATTCGACAATTTTAGCGAGTGCCTCAGGTGATATCACAACTCATCGGTAACCGCAAGCAAAAAGCGCGTATGTTTTCGCGTTTTGACTCCGGACGACGGCTGTCGAGCGGGCAAGTTTGATCAGAGCACGGCGGATCGGCGGCGGGCGGCGCTGCGCCCGCCGGGGAAGCGGGCATATTCACCCATTTGGGAGGCTTATGCCCCTCGAGCTCTCAGACTTCTGCAACGCCCAGCTTGCGCAGAATGGTCATCATCGGGCACCAGTCGGTAAAGGCTGATTGAAAGAGGTTCAAGCCCACGAAGGCGGTAAAGAAGTACCAGTATCCGCTCAGGTAGTAGCCCAGAGCCAGACTGAGCAGAATGAAGAACCCCGCAATCATTCTCAAGTAGCGTTCGACGGTCATGGCATTACTCCACGGGGCGCCGAGGACCTGGCGGGCCTGCGCGATCCCCGCGCTCCCAGACAGAAATCATGCCCGCAATTCAGGGGCCACTATTGGGGACGCACTGGGGCGTCGGGCAGGATGAAGCTGCGGCGCGCCAGGTCGCCGTGCAGGCGTTGAGGAGAGTAGAGGCGCTCCAGGACGCCGCCCTTCCAGCGCAGCAGGTCGGGATTGCGTTGCTTGAAGCTGCCCCAGGACTCGTCAGGATGCCCATGCATACGCTCGTGGATGAGGAAGAAATAGGCCGAAGTGATGGTCTCGTGGTAGAGGCCCGGCTTTCCGACGTGCTCGGCGAAGCGGATCAAGGCCTCTCGAAAGCGGTGCATGGCCTGATCGAGGGGCAGGTAGCGCAAGAAAACCCAGGCCGCCCGCACGTGGTCGGCATGATGGAACTCCCCCGCCGTCAAGCTCAGGCCTTCAAGCCTCATGACCAGGTCCAGGTCCTCTGAAGTGACCCCTCGGCGAACCCCCTCCAGCGTTAAAGCAGCAGTGCTCATCACTTCTCCTCCTCTTCCAGATGATGGCTGTCGGCAGCCTCAAGATCGAGTCCGTAAACCCGCTTCAGGTCGCTGACGACTTCCAGTGACTGTCCCTGCAGCGCGCAGCGTCCTTCAAAGGCGTGGAGGACGATGCCCTCCAACAGATCCCCCAGGGTCAAGTCGTGGAACTCGGCCAACCCCTTCAGCACCTTGAGGATGCGCTTTTCAATGCGGACGCCGGTCTGCACGCGCTGCACACGAGTTCTCTTTGCCTTCTTCATGGCTATCAATATACCAATGTATGAATATAGCAGTCAAGCCGTTTCTCTGGGGCCGGTTCTGATAGGCTAGTAAGGAATGGAACACCGATCTGGAAGGATGAAGTTGATGGGCTTGACTGGACTTGTGTTGTTGGCGCTTGGCGGGCCTCAGGGCGGGGAGGAGATCATCGAACGCTACCGTCAGGCGGTCAACGCGCACGACATGGATCGGGCCCTGGCCTGCTTGGCGCCCGACTTTCAACTGCACTTCGTGGGATCGGAGTACTCACTGAGCAAGGAAGCGCTTTCAAAGGCAATGGGCTGGGATGCCGGAGCCGACGGCCAGGTCGAATGGGAACCGGTAGGATCTTCGGGCGGCTCCTTCAGCTATGAAGGTCAGGAAAGCAACGAGTTCCTGCGCCTGCTGGGAATCCCCCACCTCAAGTTTCAAACCACCTTCAGCGTGAATTCCCAGGGCCTAATCGAGAAGCAGCGCTATCAGCTCCTCCCAGATCAGCCCTCCAGCCAGGAGGCCATGAAACCGGCAGTGGAATGGGCCCGGCGTCACCGTCCCCAGGAACTGGCCGAGATCTACCCGGACGGACAGATGGTGTACTCCAAGGAGATGGCTCGCCGCTGGGTGGCCTTGCTCAAAGAGTGGCGAGCCGCAACCTCGCCCTGAGCAAGCTTTAGCGCCAGGCGCCCAGGATGAGGCCCATGAGGGTGAAGGCTACGGTCATGTAGGCTCCATTGACCAGCATATAGCTGAAGGGACGCCTTTCGAAGAGGCTGACCATGCCGATTCCCAGGGCCACCCAGCCGAATCCGGCCAGGAAGCCCGCCGTGGCGCCCCAGGCCATATCGGTTTCAGGTCCGCTTAAAAAAGCCGCCAGATTGGCCGACATGATCAGCGAAAAGAGGAAAGACACGCCGTAGATCTTGGCTGGATTGCCGTCTTCAAGATCTTTCTCGGTGAGCTGGTTGGCGCGCATCCACACGCCTCCGAAGAGGACCGGCGAATACCACAGCCCTCCCAGCAGAAACATGGAAAGGGCGGCGACCAGAACCGCCCAATAGTTGATAGCCATGCGAAATCCTTTCATCAGACGGCCTTCGGCCGTACCTCTATTCTCAACAACGGCTCAAAGCATGGCAGCGGACCCCCGGCGCTGTATTGGAAAAAATTGACCTGGATCGTGCGGTTGGGCTAGACGCGTCGTCGACCCGGGAGCAGCAGGGCGGCCCAGAGAACTCCGTGCTCGGCCAGCGTGATCATGGTTATCCCCAGCGGCTCCAGGTTGTTGTATTCGGGGAGGAAGTGAAGGTAGTAGACGGATGCCGCCGAGGAGAGCAGCAGGGCGGCTCGGGCGGCGCCGGCGTGGGGCGCCAGGGGCAGCAGGGCCAGCAAGGGCAAGGCGTACCAGGGGTAGGCGGCGGGTTGCAGCAGCCACCACAGCAGCAGTACCCATTGCAGATTGCAGATGAGGAGCGGCAGTCCGCGGCCCCGCCGCGTCCAGGGAATGAGGACGGCACCGGCCGAGGCCACAAGCAGGCAGCCGGCACGGGCCGCCAGAGGAGGCATCCCCAGCGCCTCCGTCAGCTTTTCCAGCACCATGAAGGCGCCGGCGTTGATCTGCCAGTCGCCGGCATAGGCCTCTATTCCCGAGGGTGTCCAGCTCAGCATCCAGGCAAGGCCCGCCGCGGTCGGCAAGGCGAAAGCCGTCCCCAAAAGCGCTGCCCCGGCATTGGTGGCCGGGCCTTGGCCAGACCGCTTGAGCAGCCAGAGCAGGAAGGCGGGCAGCAAGAAGAGGATGTAGAGCTTGCACAGGACGGCCAGTCCCAGGGCCGCCCCCGCCAAAACAGCGCCTGAGCAAGGCCCAAGCTGCAACCGTCCGCAGAGGGCTGCGATCGCCAGCAGCAGGAAGAAAGCTGCCAGCACGTCGGCGTGGGCCGAATTGGCCACCTCTTTGAGGACCAGCGGATTGCAGGCCCACAGCAGGCTCCATTGAGGGGGGAGGGCAAGCAGCTTGAGCAGCCACAGCAGCAGGGCCAGCAGGGCCAGGTCGACTGACAGGAAGACCCAGCGTTGTCCTCGCCAGTCCCATCCGCTCAACCAGGCTCCCAGCGCGAAGGCGCCCTGGGCCACTGGGGGATAGACGGTGTGCAGGTCGGGCCGGCTGACCCGCCGCAGGATTTGCCGCGCCTGAGGATCGCCGCGCAGTTGAGGCGTCAGCGGATGGTCAAAGCTCTGCGCGATCTGGCTGGGTGTGAGGCGGTAAGGGTCGGCTCCCGCCAGCACGGTCTGGCCGTCCAGGACGAAGCGGTAAGGATCGTCTTCCTGGATCAGGGGGGTGGGCAGCAGCACCAGGCGGCCCGCCAATCCCAGCAGCAGGGCCGCCTTCCAAGCCCATCCGGCCCTTTCCTCCGCGCTCACCCGGGAGGGAAGGCTGCGGGCCAGCAGCCAGAGTCCGGCCCCGGCTGCCGCCCACAGGAACACGAAGGCCAGGATGGGGCGCTGCGCGTGCCCCTCGCCGTAGCGGAAGGATGGGGAGAGAAGATTCCACCCCACGACGCAGAGCAGAATCCAGGCTGCCGCCAGCGGGGCGCCATAGCGGTAGGTCTTCACCTGATCAATGGTAGCCTACCCGGTGGCTTACAAGGCCAGCTTGTCGCGGAACTTCATTTTCTTCAGCTTGAACGTCTGCGACAGCTTGGTGTCCCGGTTCAGCCCGCACTCGAAACGGATCTCCTTGTCGGCAAGGGACACCGTCGGCTGGCCCTCGTCGTCGAAACGCGGGAAGAAGAACATCCCGTCGGCCTGTCCGGTTTGAGAGGGCGGCAGGTAGCGGCTCAGCAGCAATTTGCTGTCGCTGCCCTTGAGGTGGAGGAAGGTGGTGTCCTGCAACACATCGCTGTCTTGTTCCAGTTCGGAAGCGTCCTGGCCGGGCGGGACGCTGACACCGACCACGATGTGGTCGTTGAACAGACCGGCGTTGACGAATTGGCGCGCGTTCTCCTCCCTCAATCCGTTGTGGAGCATGGCCCAGCGGGCCATGGCCATGCGCACCGGCTGGGACATGATCTTGATGGAGTAAAAGCGCTGCACCTCGGCGGACTCCAGAGTACTGGGCGAAGAGGGCTGCTGTGCGGGCCGGCCTCCAACCGAACTGCCTTCAGGCAGGCGGCTGTCGTTGCGTCCTGCGCCTGCCCGCAGGGCGGGTCGTCCGATGCGCTGCACCTGGACCCAGGGCGACCGGTTCAGAACCGAGCGCACCTCGTCTTGCGACCAGTCGGTAAAAGGCTTGTCCTGCCAGTCGGCCGCCAAGGCCAGGACTCCCAGACTCAATAGGGCTATCAGCACCATCCACTTCTTCATAGAACGCCTCCGTCTCCCCGTAATGGGCTTGCCGCCATTGTTGCATGTTCAGATGAGGCCGGCACAAAGGCGTTTCAAGGCTTGTCGCTAATCCGACAGCTCACGGGCGGGCCAGGGGCGGGCGCTTCAGTCGAGGGGCAGGAAGTTGGGATACTCCCACCACTGCTTGAGGTAATCGGTGGGCCGCAGTCCGGAGAGGCTGCGGAACTCGTTGATGAAGTGGGCTTGGTCGTAATATCCCCAGTCGCAGCAAAGCTCGGCCCAGTTGACATCGCTTCCGCTGAGTCCTTCCAGCGAACCGATAACGTGCTGAAACTTGAAGACCCGCGTCAGGAACTTGGGCGTCACGCCCACGCAGTTCTTGAAGCGCTTGAGGAAATGGCGGTGACTGTACCCCACTTGCTCGATGAGGTCGCCGATGACGAGGAACTGAGGGCGGGTGGTGATTTGCTCGAGCGCGAAGGCGATGGTCCGGTCTTGCAGCAGGTGCTCGCGGGCCCGCCCCAGCAGGAACTCTTCCATGACCCGGAACTTGCCCCCGACGGAAGGCGTTTCCAGCAACTTCTCCCGCAACAGCGCAATGTCGCCGCCCCAGATCAGGTCGAGTTGAACGACCTGGTTGGTCAGTTCAGACATGGGAAAGGAGAAAAAGGGCCAAGCTCCTCCCGGACGGAACCGCACGCCGGCCATTGAGGAGTGAGGCGAGGCCTCGATGATGATGTACTCCTTATGTTCGCCCGAAATCCAGGCGCCGCGGAACTCTTGGGCTTGGGTCGAAGTCTCGGAGGCGAACAGCCTCTTGGGCGTGTCCTCCATGTCGATGATCAGTTCGATGGCTCCGTCGGGCAGCAGCTTTTCCCGCCGGTGTCCCGGATCGTATCCCGAGTAGAACCAGAGGTGCTCCACGAACTGGCTGAGCGGCAAGTTGGGCCGGTACTGCTCGTAGATCATGGCAGGCAGACTTTAACACGCCCGCCAGCGCCTGGACACCTGCTGTGAGCCCGTCCTGGGGGGAGGAGCTGCCGGCGATTTCGATGGACAGTTGCTTGTTCCGGTCGAGTGCGTCGACCAGAATGATTCTTAGGAGGAACCTTGAGACAGCAAGTCGCTGCAACGCCGTCCTCAGGCGATCCCGCGCGCAAGCGGGCCTGGCACGCCCAGGACGCGGAAGCCGTGCTGCGGGCGCTAGGCAGCGACGGCGAGAAGGGGCTGTCGCAGCGGGAAGCCGGCCGGCGCATGCATACCTACGGGCCCAACCGGCTGCGCAGGCAGATGCCCCGCAGCGCTTGGAGCATCCTGCTGGCACAGTTCAAGAGCCTCATCATCGCCCTGCTTGTGGTCGCGGCCGCCGTGGCCTTCGCCTTCGGCGAGACGTTGGAAGGCTGGGCCGTCGCCGTGGTGATCGGACTCAACACGGCTATCGGATTCTTCACCGAGCGCAGAGCGGTGCGCTCGATGGAATCCCTCTATGCTCTGACCAGCGTGGCCGCACGCGTGCGCAGGGGAGGACAGACACGGGAAATCCCCGCTCAGGACCTGGTACCCGGCGACATCGTCGTGATCGAGGGCGGAGATGTCGTCACCGCCGACCTGCGCCTCATCGAGGCCTCCAAGATGCAGGCCGACGAATCAGCTCTGACCGGCGAGAGCCTGCCGGTCGACAAGCAATCCCAGCCTGTCGCAGCAGAGACTCCCCTGGTCGAACGCTCCAGCATGCTCTTTAAGGGGACCGCGGTGACCCGCGGTGCCGGCGCCGGGGTGGTGGTCGCCACCGGAATGCAGACCGAACTGGGAGAGATTTCGGCGCTGGTGGCCGAGTCGAAGGAAGAAGCCACGCCGCTGGAGGTGCGGCTGGATCAACTGGGTCATCGGCTGATCTGGGCCACGCTGGCCGTGACGGCGCTGGTTGCGCTGAGCGGAACCCTGGCCGGCAAAGGCTTGATACTCATGATCGAGACCGGACTGGCCCTGGCGGTGGCCGCCATTCCCGAAGGCCTTCCCATCGTGGCCACCATCGCACTGGCCCGCGGCATGCGGCGCATGGCCAAGCGCCACGCACTGGTCAACCGGCTCTCCTCGGTTGAAACGCTGGGCGCCACCTCCGTCATCTTCACCGACAAGACCGGCACCCTTACCGAAAACCGCATGACCCTCACCTGCCTGGCCTTGGACGATGGCACGGTGGAAATCGGCGACGGATCGTCTGCCGGCACTTTTCGTCTGGACGGCCGCGACATTGACCCCGCCGATCATCGGTTGCTGCGCCAGGCGCTGGAGACGGGACTGCTCTGCAACAATGCCTCGCTTAATGGGAGGAAGGCTCTCGGCGACCCTCTGGAAACGGCTCTGCTGGCGGCCGGCGCCAAGGCCCGCCTGCACCGCCGGGAACTGGTGGCACAGCGCCCCGAGGTCAGAGAGGAAGCCTTCGATCCCGAGAGCAAGATGATGGCCACCTTCCACAAGGCGGACGGGGCGTATCAGGTGGCCGCCAAAGGGGCCCCCGAGGCCGTGTTGGCCGTTTCCACCCAGGTCCTGGCCGAAGAGGGGCCGATAGCCCTCGACGAGCGGAGACGCTCTGCCTGGCTGGCCCGCAACGAGGAATTGGCGGCTCGGGGCATGCGCGTGTTGGCCTTGGCTTGCAAAGAGGCCGGGAGCGCTGAGGAGGAGCCCTACCAGGGACTCACCCTGATCGGTTTGGCGGGCTTGCTTGATCCGGCCCGCAGGGACGTCGGCCAGGCCATCCGAGAGTGCCGGAGGGCCGGCATCGAAGTGGTCATGGTGACCGGCGACCAGGCTGTAACGGCCCGCGGTATCGGCCGGGCGGTGGGACTGACCGGGGACGAGCGAGAGCAGGTTGTGCAAGGGGCCGAGATCAAACCCTTGGACAAACTCAGCGAGAGTGAGAAGCGGCTCCTTCTGCAGGCCCGCCTCTTCGCCCGCGTCAGCCCCCGCCAGAAACTGGACCTGATCGAGCTGCACCAGCAATCAGGGCGAATCGTGGCCATGACCGGCGACGGCGTTAACGACGCACCCGCCCTGAAAAAGGCCGACATCGGCATCGCCATGGGTCAACGGGGCACGCAGGTGGCTCAGGAAGCCTCCGACATGGTCTTGCAGGACGACGCTTTTTCCACCATTGTGGCCGCCGTCAGGGAAGGCCGCGCCATCTTCCAGAACATCCGCAGTTTTGTCCTTTACCTGATGTCGTGCAATGTCAGCGAAGTCATGATCGTGGGCGCGGCGGCGCTGCTGGGGGCGACCTTGCCCATCCTGCCCTTGCAGATTCTCTTCCTCAACCTGGTGACCGACGTCTTTCCTGCGCTGGCCCTGGGGCTGGGACAGGGCGACGAGCATCTCATGGACAGTCCTCCCCGCCACCCCCGGGAGCCAATCCTGGGGCGCCATCACTGGCGGCTGATCGCACTCTACGGCCTGGTCTTTACGATTTCGGTGCTGGGCGCGCTGATCCTGGCCGAGGAGTGGCTGGGCATGGATCCCCCGCAAGCCGTCACGGTGTCCTTCCTGACGCTGGCTTGCGCCCAGCTCTGGCATGTCTTCAACATGCGCCAGGCGGGGACCAGCCGGCTGGTCAACGAGATCACCCGCAACCGCTATGTGTGGGGTGCCCTGGCGCTGTGCCTGGGCATGATCCTGGCGGCCGTCTACCTGCCCCTCATCGCCCGTGTTCTGGCCGTACGTCCGCCGGGCATCGGGGGGTGGGGAGTGGTGCTGGTCATGAGCCTGATTCCACTGCTGGCGGGCCAGTTCATCAAGCGGCGCCCGCCGGCGGCGGACGCAGGAAGAGCGTCAGCCTCTCCCGGCGGCGCGGATAAGGCTGGCCCACCCTCCTGAAACCGAGCGCGCTCAAGATCTTGATCATGGGTGCATTGTCGGGTCGGGTGGTGGCGAAGAGGCCGCAGGTTCCCTCGCTCTGCAGCAGCCGCCGGCAGAGGTCGGCGCCGAGGCCCTTCCCCCGCTCATGAGGGACGACGTAGACCCATCCCAACTCCAGTTCGTAAGGGGCGGCGCTTAGGCCTGATCGGGCCTTCTCGAAGAGACTCTCGCGATATCCGGGGGAGGGCGCCTTGAGGCCCGAGATGGCCGCCGGCGCGTCCTCATCGGTCCAGCAGAAGGCCAGCCTGCGGGCCGCGCTGATGCGCTCCTCCAAGGTCGAGTCGGAGCCGTTGAAGCCCTCCCGCACCAGGCGGGCGAACTCCCGCCGCTCGCGCTCGTCACAGGCGCTGGGCCTCTTGAGATAGACCGGTTTCTTCATTGGCAGGCCTTCAAGGTCATGATACTGCCGCTTTGCGCCAACATCCAGCCGGACGCAAGTTCGAGCATCCCTCAAGGACGGAAATCGCGTTCCAGCACGGCGATGTTGTCGTCGGCCGAAACCAGGTCCACCAGCCGGAAGCCCTCTTGGTAGGCCTGCTCCAGTTCGCGCTGCATGGTGGAGGTGCGGTCGGTGCCCAGGACGCGGTATTGATAGCGCCCGTCCTCGGGGGCCAGGGGCTGCATGAGCAAGACCAGCTCGCAGTCGTTGTAGAGGATCGAGTCGGGATGGAGGCGGTATCCCTGGGCCGCGCTGGCGTTGAGTTCCTCCTCCATTGTCGAGAGCCGGCGCGTAGCCAGCAGCAGGTAGTAGCCGCGCAGGAAGGGGTCCTCGCTGCGCTCCAGCAGATAGGCTACTTCGTCGTACTCGGCCGAGGCGCCCGAGACGACCCGGAATCCCAGGTCCACTGCCTGGTTCAACTCGTTCTGCATGGTCGACGTCTTCTCGGTTGCCAGAAGCAGGACGCGCTGGTCAGGCGACACTTGCACGTCCCCTGCCCACGCCGCATGAGCCCCAATCCATCCGACCAACCACGTCAGCAATACAAGGTGTCTCATCGCCTAATCAGACCGGGATTTCAACGCCAGAGTTCAGCAGCGGCACCTCTTAACTGGTAGGCAGGCAAGGCTATGGAGGGCTTCGCGATGGTCCGTTTTGACCAAAAGGACTGTAGCCAAGTCTTGTGGGAGGCGCATCCTTGCGGCGATCCTGGAAAGGCGTCGGTGGGACCACCCCCAGCCAAGCTTCCTCCACTGAACCCTACTTTGCGAAGGCTCATCTGTTTACGTAGCTGTCAAGTCATCTCGTTTTAGAGAAAGGGTCCTAGAATGAATTCTCAGAATCACCGTGTCCTTTTCATCCTGCTGATACTGGCCGTTTCGCTCCCTCTTCTATCAGCCCCGGCCGCGCCGGTGGACTGTCCGCTGGCTTCAGAGCGGCTGGGACGCAAGGCGGTGGGAGGGGGAAGTCTCCTTTTTTTGTTTCACGTGCTCTTGGTCGACCCTGAGGTCAACCAAAGATGTGGGTTGGGCTACGACACTGACCGTTGGGCTGTTGTTCGAGTGGGCTTCTATGGGGCCACCGCACCCGAATTCGCCGACCTGGAACTGGATGCTCTTTTCTTGGATGGGATACCGGCTGATCGCATAGTGGAACCTGACAACATTTTGCCAGGTAAGGAAAAGGGCATCGTCAATCGTGCCACAGTCGGGCCCAATGCAGCCGAAATCTGGTTCCCCATTCCTGATGGATTCTGGAACAGTGAACGCGATCTGAAATTCGAGGCCAGCGCCGACGGCCTGCGTTTCTCAGATGAAGTGAAAGTGCACCCCAAGTAGGGATCACGGGGGTCAAGTCTCGCGGGAGGCGCATCCTCGCGGCCCTCCTTCGATGGGGCTATGGGGGGCTTGGCGATGGCCCAAACTCTTTCTAGTCCAGCGCTCTCTCCAAACAATCGTCTCCCTCACCATAAAGCTCCAGCTTGGCCTCAATCGCCTCCAGATGCTCCTGCAGACGCTGAATCTTGGCTTGAAGAGCTTGCCGGTGAGAGGCCAGGATCTCGATCCGCCGGGGCAGGGTTTCTTCCCCCTGGCGCAGCAAGTCCACATAGCGGCGGATCTCCGAAATAGGCATGCCCGCCTCCCGAAACCGCATCAAAAAGCGTACCCAGCGGACGTGGCGGTCGTCATAGCAACGGCGGCCCCCGCCATCGCGGGAGACCGCCGTCATGAGTCCCGCTCTCTCGTAATAGCGCAAGGTGTGCCGGCTTAAGCCGGTGCTCTTGGCGAGCTGTCCGATCGAGTAGGCCATATCAAGTCTCCAGCCAGAGATTATATCGCCCTGGCCGCCAGCCCTCCCGTGACGGGAAGATTGACGCCGTTGATGTAGGCTGACCTCTGGCTGGCCAGAAAAAGGCAGGCGTCGGCCACGTCCTGGGGTCTTCCGATGCGGCCGCAGGGATTGGACATCCAGCCCGAGAGGAGCTTTTCTTTGATCTCCTCCAAGTCGTCGCCCCAGCCTTGCCCCTTGCCGATCTGAATTGCGAAGGTCTTCCAGGTCTCGGTCTCCACCGGCCCCGGACTGATGGTATTGGCGGTGATTCCGCTTCCGGCCAGCTCCTGCATGAGGCTGACCGTCATATTGACCGAGGCCGCCTTGGCGGCGGCGTAGTCGGGAAAGACAGGCGGTGCGACCGCAGCCGAGATGCTTGCGATCTGGATGATCCGCCCCCACTGCTGCCGGCGCATCGAATCCAGCACCCTGCGGATCAAGCGCACCCTGGAAACCACGTTGACGGCGTAGCTGTCCATCCAGCGCTCTCCGTCGGCTTCCTTCCAGCCGCAGACTTCGTAAGCGCCGGCGTTGTTGACTAAGACGTCGATACCTCCCAACTGCTCCAGGCAACCCTGGAACACCTGCTCCACTCCGTCTTCTTGCGACAGATCGCCCGAGAGGGCCGCAACCGGCGTTCCTCCAGCCTCTTGCGAGACTTCCCGAGCAACCGACCGGGCTGTTTCTTGACGGCGACCATGCACCGCCACCCTGGCTCCTTCCCCGACGAAACCCGCGGCAATCGACCGTCCGATTCCGCGCGTGCTTCCCGTGACCAACACTCGTTTCGCTTCCAGTCCTAGGTTCAAAATGGCTCCTTTGCAGGTCATGTTAGATTTGCTGAAAATCCGACCCTACAAGTTAGAGCGCGCTCAAAGTCAAGGAAAAAAAAGAAGGGCTGAAAGAGTGGCCTACTCGCGCAGAATATGAGCGGGATCGAGGGCCGCGGCGCGGCGGGCCGGCAGCAGGGCGGCCAACAAGGTCACCAGCGCCAGAAGGGCCGCCACGCCTGTGAGAATCCGCGGATCGTGAGGCTCGACGCCGAAGAGGAAGCTGGAGATGGCCTGGGAGGCCAGCCATGATCCCGCCAGTCCTAACGGGAGTGCCACCAGCAACAGCAGCAAAGCCTCACGCAGCACCAAACCGAGAATGGCGGAGCGGCGCGCGCCCACCGCCAGGCGGATGCCGATTTCCCGCCGTCGGCGCTGCACGGAATAGGAAAGGATGCCGTAGAGGCCCAGACAGGCCAGCAGGGTGCCCAGTCCCGAGAACCAGGCGGCTAGATGGGCCAGCATGCGTTCCTGGCGGATGGTGGTGTCGACCTGGTTCGACATGCTCTCCAGGCGGACCACCAGGGCCGTCTCGTCGAGGTCCTCGATGGCCTTGCGCAAAGAGGCGGCCGCCGATTGAAAGGGCACCTGCAGGCGGATCTGGATCGAGCGGGTGCTCATCCCCCATTGGGCCGAGGAGAGCAGGAAGATGGGCTCTGGCCGGGCCCGCAGGTCATTCCAAAGGAAGTCCCCCGTCACGCCAACGATTTCTACGTCGGCATCGTCGCCTTTGAGGCGGAAGGTCCGTCCCAGGGCGGACTGGCCGGGCAGGTAGCGTTGCACGAAGGCACGGTTGACCAGCGCCGCCTTGGGGGCTCCTTCATCGTCGGAAGCGCGCAGCGGGCGGCCCGCCAGCAGGGGAATTCCCAGGGTATCGAGGTAGGCCGGACTCACCGAGTTGACCCGCACCGAGACCTCCTCATCAGCACCGGCCTGATAGCCTGCGATGTCCAGATTGGCCGACATGTTGGAGCGGGTGAAGAGCCCGAGCCAGGAGGCGGAGGCTGAACGGACTCCAGGCTCGGCCGCCAGGCGCTCCTCGATGGCCCGGGTCAGCTCGGTACGGCGCTCCCGCGGGACCTCGAAGTGGACCGAAGCCACTGCCAACCGCTCCTGCTGGAAGCCCAGGCTGACTCCGGCCAACTCCTGCAGGGTGCCCAGCATCAGGCCTGCTCCCGAGAGCAGCAGCAGAGAGATCGTCAACTGGGCCGCCATCATGACTTTGGCCAGGCGCAATCGGGGACGTCCGGAGTCGCTTCCTTCACGTCCTCCTCCCAGGGCTCGGCCGGGGTCGCGAAGCAGGCACCAGCATACGGGCGCCAGTCCGAAGAGGAGTCCGGTGGCCAGCGAGGCGGCCAGGGCGTAGCCGAGAATGCGTCCGTCGGGACGCAGGTGGAGCAGGGAAGCGTCCTGGGGGGAAGCTATGAAGCCGGCGATGAAGGGGCTGGCGGCCCAGGCCGTAACCAGTCCGGCCAGTCCGCCGACCAGGCCCAGCAGCAGGCTTTCCATCATCATCTGACGGGCCAGACGCAGCCGTCCGGCGCCCAGCGCCAGGCGGGTGGCCAGCTCGCGTCCGCGGGCTGCGGCGCGCGCCAGCATCAGGTTGGCGACGTTGAAACAGACGATCAACAAGGCCAGCAGGGTGGCCGCCGTGAGGACCTTGAGGGGCAGGGAATAGGATTGGCGCAGACGGTCGAACCCGTTGGCGGCGGGTTTGAGCAGGATGCGGTGATCGGCGATGCGGGTGCCTTGCCGGACGATGGTCTCGCCCTGGGCGGCTTCCGCTTCCAGGCGGTGGCGGAAAAGGGCCGACAGCTCCTGCTCGGCCTGTTGCGGGGTGACGCCGGATCCCAGGCGTCCCATAATGCGGAAGAAGGTGCCGGTGCGCCAGGTGAGGCTGTCTTCGGACATCGAGCGGCGCATGGGTAGCCAGACGTCGGTACGGCTGCCCACCTGAGCGCCGAAGAACTCCGGCGGCGCCACGCCGGCGATGGTGAAGTGGCTTCCGCCCACCCGCAGGACGCGTCCCAGGGCGTCGGACTGCCCGCCCAGGCGTCCCGTCCAGAAGGCGTAGCTGACCACGGCCGCTCCTCCTTCGCCTCCTGGCTGGTCGTCCTCGGCACTCAGCATCCGCCCCAGGTAGGGCCGTACGCCCAGTACCTCGAAGTAGTTGCCTGAGACCGAGGAAACGCGCACGCCCGATAGTTTCTGGCCTTCCAGTTCGACTCGCTCCAGTCCGGCCCCGGCATCGGCCATGAGGCCGGTGAGGACGGTTTGCTGCTCTTGCAGTTCGGTGAAAAGCGGGTAGGAAATGGAAACGCGCCCGTCCGCTCGCTGCCCCTCGACCG
>DATIPQ010000049.1 GCA_035471785.1 Acidobacteriota bacterium | reverse complement strand
CGGCGATACCCGCCATTGTTCCCGCCAGCCGCTGAGCTGATTGCTGTGCGACTCCCTCCGCTAATTGTCTCCGCTAGTGCAGTGCGTCAGACGTTTGAGCCACCCTGTCGCGTTATTCCACGCTTTCAGCGTTCAGACTTTTGCCGTCTGAAACCCAGGGTGGCGCCGCCGTCTCGCTGGCGCTCGCCGCGGCTGACCCTGGGCTGGCGAATCGCTCGCCTTCAGCGAGCCCGGACTTGACTTCTAACTCAGTCGCCGGGGCCGGCGAATCGCTCGCCTTCAGCCAGCCCGGACTTGACTTCTAACACAGTCGCCGGGCCGGCGAATCTGTCCCTTTCAGGCACAAAAAAACGGCGGCCCTGGCGCAGAACTTATGACCGGCAGCACTAGTGGCCCTGGCTTTGCGCCTCTTTGCCATCTCGCTATACTGCAAGCATGTACGATGTAAAAGTCAAGACGCTGCTGCAAGGAGAACTCGACTCCATCCGCGAAAGCGGACTCTACAAAGAGGAACGCATCATCACTTCGGCGCAAGGGGCCCGTGTCGAAACCAAGCAAGGGCCGGCCGTCAACCTCTGCGCCAATAACTACCTGGGACTGGCCAACCATCCCGAGGTCGTCGAGGCGGCCCAGGACGCGCTGGACAGCCACGGTTTCGGCATGTCGTCGGTGCGCTTCATATGCGGCACTCAGGACCTGCACAAAGAGCTGGAAGCCAGGATTTCGGACTTCCTGGGTACTGAAGACACCATCCTCTACCCTTCCTGCTTCGACGCCAACGGGGGACTCTTCGAGGTCCTGTTGGGACCCGAGGACTGCGTTATTTCAGACGCCCTCAATCACGCCAGCATCATCGACGGCGTCCGCCTCTGCAAGGCTCAGCGGCGCATCTACAAGCACGCCGACATGGACGATCTGCGCGGGCAGTTGGAGGAGGCTCAGGGCGCCCGCATCCGCCTCATCGCCAGCGACGGCGTCTTCAGCATGCACGGAGACCTGGCGCCCTTGCCGGAGATCTGCGATCTGGCTGAGGACTACGACGCCCTGGTCATGATCGACGAATGCCACGCCACCGGATTCTTGGGCGAAACCGGACGCGGCACTCCCGAACATTTCGGGCTGGAAGACCGCATCGATATCATCACCGGCACCCTGGGCAAAGCCCTGGGGGGGGCCTCGGGAGGATTCACCAGCGCGCGCCGCGAAATCGTCGGACTGCTGCGCCAGCGCTCGCGTCCCTATCTCTTCTCCAACACCGTGGCGCCCTCGGTGGCGGCCGGTTCATTAAAGGCCCTGGAGATCGTTGAAGAGGAACCCCGGCTGGTGCGCAGGCTGCAGGAGAACACCAGGTACTTCCGCGAACGCATGACCGAGGCGGGATTCGAGATTCAGCCCGGGATCCACCCCATCGTGCCCATCATGCTGGGGGATGAGAAGCGGACCGTGGAAATGGCCGGACGGCTGAACCGCCAAGGCATCTTCGTGGTGGGATTCTCCTATCCTGTGGTGCCCAAGGGCGAGGCCCGCATCCGCGTCCAGATCTCGGCCGCTCACTCGCGCGCCGACCTCGACCGCGCCATCGAGACCTTCACCGCCGTGGGCCGCGATCTCGCCGTGATCCGCCAGTGACAAGGCCCAGCAAGAAGAGAAAGGTAAGTGCCGCCACCAGGTTGAGGAAGATGTCGTAGCCATCGAAGCGGCGGGGCGGCAGGCTCTGATCCCAGTGAGGAATCCAACTCTGGAAGGCTTCGTCGGCCACGCTGACGGCCACAATCACAGCCACCACGCCAAAACGGAGCCTCAGACCGTCAAGCCGTGGCTGCAGAGCCCAGAAAACCAACAGGGTCAGCGGACCGTACTGCACGAAATGAAGCAGATTGGCTGGCACGTCGGTGTGGGCGAAGATCAAGACCAGCAGAAACCCCAGGATGGCCAAACCGGCCCAGGCCCGGATCCCCCGCGGTCTGGCCCACGCCAGGAAGCCGCAGGCCAGCAAACCGTAGAGCACGTAAACCCCACGTGAAACGGCCGCCGCGTCTCCCATTTGGCGGAAAGCCCACATGTAGCCTGACAGCACCAGGTTCTGAGTGCCGAGCAGAAGCGCCACGTAAAGACCCACCGCAACCCACCGCCACCCGCTGTCCGTAGAAACCCTCACGCCGACAGCTTACCGAAAAAACTCTTCGGGCTTCGCCCTCGGCGGGACGATTTCCAGGAACTTTGGGGGAGGTTTTGCGTGGTAGGAAGCAACGGTCGGGGTTAGGGGATGAAGAAGTCATGAGACAACGTGTTGCCGCCGTGTGGACCCTGGTCTTCCTGGGCTTAACGGCCTGTGGACTGGCGCTTTTCGACAGCAAGGCCGAGACGGTCCACCGGCTGGCCGAGATCGCCGGACTGCAGGACGGCATGGTCATCGCCGACCTGGGAGCGGGAGACGGCGACTGGACCGTCGAGTTAGCCCGCATCGCGGGAAGACAGGGACGCATCCTGGCAACCGAAGTCGACGACGAGAAGCTGCAAGACCTGCGGCGCAAGGCCAAGCGCTTCGAGTTGGGCAATATCGAGGTCGTAGAAGGCGATCAGCAGCGCACGGGGCTCCACGCCGGATGCTGCGATTTCATTCACGTGCGCAACGTCTACCACCACTTCGAGAACCCCAAGGCCATGCTCACAGACCTGGGCCAGGCCCTCAAGCCGTCCGGACTGATCGGCATCATCGACTTCGACACCGACAACAACCTGTCCAGGGGAAATACCCCCAACTTTCGCAAGGCGCATGGAATCGAGCCCGAGACGGTCATCCAAGAAATGCGTTCGGCGGGATTTGAGTTGGTGGAGCGGGTCAACGATTGGCAAGGGCGGGGCGACCGCTTCCTGCTCCTCTTCAAGAGGCCCTGAGCGTTCGCTGTTGGCGGTTGGTCATTGGAACTTGGAAATTGCCTGGCCGAGCGGCGCCGGCGCGGAGAAGATTTTAGGGATGAATGTGGTAACCGTGGTCGAGCTTCATCTCCTTCTCCGCGCCGGGGCCTCTCGGATCTCCGATCCCCCGAGCAGGGCTTACGGGCTCAGAACATACGGTGCAGGGTCACCTCCGCCAATCCCACCGGATACTCCAGATTGAAACGGTTGAGGATCTCGGGGTGTACCTCGCCCAGCAGGCCTTCAATCCCTTCCTCGGTGGTGAAGGAGGCCACGCGACCGGTCACGAAGGTGGGATGCTCCAGCGCCTGATAGCGTCCTTCCAGCCCCAGCTCGCGCAGCAGTGCGTCGACCACCGTGCGGACGGCGGCATAGCCGGCGTCGCGGCCGATCTCCACCAAGGCCAGACGGCGCTCCTCTGAGGTCCGCGTCAGGCCTTCTTCGTCCAGGCCCACCACGTTGTCGATCTCGAAGAGGCGCAGGGGCATGGGCCGGCGGCGGTTCTCGTAGAGGGCTTCCATGAGTCCGCTGAGCAGGTGGCTGCGCAGCACGTCATAGGCTTTCAGCTTGGGGTTGCTGACGCGGGCGAAGCGCTCGGGCACGGGCTGGCGCAGCTTGTCGTAGTGGCTGTCGGCGGTGGTGAGAGGCAGGCTCATGATCTCGCTGTAGCCCAGTCCGATCATCACCTGGCGGGCCCGTTCTCCGATGAGTTCCTCGGGACGCGGTTCCCCTACCGTCATGGAACGCACCAGGCGCGGCTCGATGTTGAGGTAGCCGTAGCCGATGGCGATGTCTTCCAGAAGGTCGACCATGTGGCGGATGTCGGTACGGTAGGCCGGATAGCTGACGAGAAAGCGCTGCTTGTCCTGGTCGACGGGCTCGATATCGAAGCGCATGCGGCGCATGGAAGCGATGAGGGAGTCGGCGTCCAGAGGCAACCCCAGCCAGCGGCGGGCTTCTTCCATCTCGACCTCGCGCCGGCCGGGCGTCAGGTCGGGGGAATTCCGCTCTTTTCCGTCTTCGATGACCTTGACGGATTCGATCTCGCCTCCCAGCTCGGCCAGCGAGCAGACCAGCGTGTCGAGCGCCTTGACGGCGGCCGACCGGCTGATGCCGGTGACGTCGATGAAGACCCGCTTGGTCCCCACCTTGAGGCGGGTCTCTTCGCTGTTGATGATGGGTGGCATGGAGAGCACCTGCCCTGTCTCGTCGCGCAGCACGGGATAGCGGTCGAGGTGGGAGAGCAGATGGGCGTAGCCGACGCCCTTGGGATGCTCTTGCAGGATCTGGCGTCCCGTCATGCTGCGACCGGGCGTGCCCAGAGGCACGAAAGAGTCCTGGTCGGGATCGAGCGTGGTGTAGGTGATGTCCCCTTGCAGCGTGTCCAAATCGTAGACGCCGATGGAGGCCAGCTTGCGGTCCCGTCCCACGCCCCAGTGCAGGTTCTCCTGCAGTTTCATGATGGCAACCAGACTGGTTTCGTCCACCTCGGGCAGGGTCATGACAGCGCACTGGATGTAGGGGCGCACCTCGGCCGTGGAAGGATCGACGCGCAGGGTCAGACCCGAATCGCGCAGGGGATAGTCGGGCAGTCCCGAGGAGATTTCCAGCGTCCCCTGCAGGGCGCGGGCCAGGCCTCCCACGTCGAAGAGGTCGGGACGGGCCGCCAAAAGGTCGAGGCGAATGACTTTCGAAGTCCCGGCCAGTTGGAAGGGCACTTCGCCCTCGAATCCGCAGAAGTTGCAGGCTTTGACGTCTTCCTGGCCCACGGGATTTTCCACCAGCGAAGCGCAGTTGGGGCAGCGGCTGCGGGCGATCTCGACGACTTCCTCCACGTCGCAGCCGATCTGCTCCAGCGATTCGCTCACCTTTTGGGGAGGAAAGGACTTTCCCAGAAGACGGTTGAGCCATTCCAGATCGATGTTGACTATCGGCATAGCGCCACCTCTTCAAGGGTATCGAGATTAGAGCGGTAGAGTTCGCGGATGTCGCTGAACCCGAAGCGAAGCATGGCCAGGCGCTCGATGCCGAGTCCCCAGGCCAGTACGGGATGCCTGCATCCGAGGGGCTCGGTCACCTCCGGACGGAAGATCCCGGAACCGCCCATCTCGAGCCATTTGCCTCGCGATTCCATGTAGACCACCACGTCGACGCTGGGCTCGGTGTAGGGATAGAAGGCGGGCTTGAAGCGGACTTTTCCGAAGCCCATCTTGTGGTAGAAGGCCTGCAGCGTTCCCAGCAGGGTGGCCAGGTTGGCTTCTTCGTCGATCACGATGCCGTCCACCTGGTGGAAGACGGGGAGATGCTTGTAGCTGATGGACTCATTGCGGAACGTCCAGCCCACGGCGAAAAACTTGCCCGGAGGTTGGGGATGGGCAGCCAAAGCGCGGATGGTGGAAGCCGTGGTGTGAGTGCGCAGCACCACCTGCCGGGAGCGCTCGGGATCCCACTTGTAGCCCCAACCCTCGGAACCCGTTTCCCACCCGTCCTCATGGGTGCGGCGCACGGGCTCGACGTACTTCTCTTCCGGCAAGTCGACCCTGTCGGGATGCTCCATGTAAAAAGTATCCTGCATGTCGCGGGCGGGATGGTCCTGGGGCTGAAAGAGAGCGTCGAAGTTCCAGAAGGCCGATTCCACCATGGGCGAGACCACCTCGCTGAAACCCATTTCCAGAAAGGCCCGCCGGGCCTCTTCCATGATCTTGCGCATGGGATGGATCTTGGCGGGGTAGACGGTCTCGGCGGGCAGCGTGACATCGTAGCGGCGCAGGGTGATGTCGCGCCAGGCGCCGGACGTGATGTCTTGAGGAGAAAGCGCGGTCTGCTCGCGCTTGACTTTGACCTTGCCCTCCTCCATGAGGCGGCGCCCCTGCTCGGTCAGCGAAAGCAGGCGCTGGGTGCGGTCCTTGATCTTGGCCAGTTCGTCGCGGTTGCCCAGCAGCTTCTCGACCCGCCCCCCATCGATGCCCTCGGCCTCCAGCTCGTCCAGATAGACGGCGCCGCCGGCCTCGATGGCATGAGCGAGGGCCTTCTCGTCGTGGTCCTTCTCTGCCAGGGCGGCCTGGCCTTGCCCGGTCAATTCCAAGGCTGATCCTTGATCGCCCTTGACTCGCCTCATCCAGCCCCGCATGGGACCGTACTTGAAGACTTCATTGGGAGGCAGCCCCTGCTGGTTGGCCCATTTGGCCAATTCTCCGTTAGGTACAGGCTGGCCGGCTTGCTGGAGGAACTCCAGAGCTTGCCGCTCGGGAAGTCCTTTGGCCAGGGCCGCGGAAGCCTCGGCGTCGGCCACCAGTTCGCGCCGCGGCCGTTCTTCCATCTGAAAGTACCCCTGCCCGGAGGCCTGGGCGGCGGCTGCGGTGATCTGCGACTGGTCCACTCCGGTGCGTTCTTCCAATTGGGCGATCATGAGGGGATCGTCGCTGTCGCGCAGTTCTTTCCAAACGGCGTAGGCGTTCTCATCCAGGATCAGCTCGTCATGCATTCAAGAGGAAGTACCAGAATGCGGGCGTTGAGGTCAAACGCTCCTCCGTCGCCAAGGCATGGAGGGCAGGCCCCTCAATCGAGGACCTTCGTGCCCTAGCGACAGGTTGCCAAGGCCCTTCCTCCATCTTCCTCCTTCTTGACCCGTTGTCTTGAGCTGGGCAAAATGGACGTTTTGCCACAAGGTGGACTTTAGAGCGGGCGACGATGTCCAAGCAGGAGAAACGGATACTGGTTACGGGGGCCGCGGGGTTTATCGGCTTTCATCTGACGCGGCGCCTGCTTCGTTCGGGCGAGGCGGTCGAGGGACTCGACCATTTCAGTCCTTACTACGATCCCGAGCTCAAGGAGGCGAGGCTTGAACGTCTGCTCCAGGAGCGTCCCGGCTTTGTTTGCCGCCGCATCGACCTGGCGGACCGTCGAGCCGCGGCCGAGGTCTTCGAGGACGGCTGCTACAGCCATGTCGTCCATCTGGCCGCCCAGCCTGGAGTCCGCTACTCGTTGCAGGAGCCTCACGCCTACCTGGAGAGCAACATCACGGGTTTTCTCAACGTCCTGGAAGGATGCAGGCGAATTCAGCCCCGACACCTGGTCTACGCCTCCTCCTCATCGGTCTACGGCGCCAACCGCAAGCTGCCCTTGGCGGAATCAGACCGCGTCGACCATCCCCTTTCCCTCTACGGCGCCACCAAGAAGTCCAACGAAATGATGGCTCATTGCTACGCCCATCTCTACCGCATTCCCGTCACCGGCCTGCGACTGTTCACGGTATACGGACCCTGGGGACGCCCCGACATGGCCTTCTTCAAATTCGTCCGAGCCATTCTCAAGGGAGAGGAAATCGAGGTTTACAACCAGGGTAAGATGGAGCGCGACTTCACTTACGTCGACGACATCGTGGAGGGAATGGTCAGAGTCCTGCAACGTCCGGCCCGGCCCCATCCGCAGTGGGACGCCGAAAATCCCCTTCCCGACGTCAGCGATGCTCCTTTCAGGACCTACAACATCGGCTGCGGACGAGCCCTGCCTCTGCTCGATTTCATCGCCGCGATCGAAGATGCGCTGGGAAAGAAGGCGCGAATCCGCTACCTGCCCATGCAGCCTGGAGACGTCCTCTCGACGGCGGCCGACGTTTCCAAGCTGGAAAAGGACTTCGGATACCGGCCCGACACCCGGGTGCGCCAAGGCATCGAAAAATTCGTTCAATGGTATCGGCGCTTTTACGGGGTGTAAGCCGAGCCGGTGGGGGCGTCTTGACCTCGTCCGCTGATTCATTCCACAATACGCCTTTCTTTTTTGGGACCGGAAATCATGACCAAGAGCGACTTGATTGCGCCTTTCGGCGGCCAACTGAGGGACTTGATGGTGCCCGAGGAGCGTCGCCAGGAACTCAAGGACCAGGCGGGACGCCTTCCGGCGATTCAGCTTTCAGACCGCTCCTTGTGCGACTTGGAACTGCTGGCCACCGGCGCCTTTTCCCCGCTCGACCGTTTTATGGGACGGGAGGATTTCCTCAGGGTGGTGGAGGAGATGCGCCTGGCCGACGGGACCCTCTTTCCCATCCCGCTCACCTTGCCGGTGGAGAGAAACGCCCCGGTGCGTCTGGACTCCCGCATCGCGCTGCGCGACAGCAAGAACGACCTGATCGCCGTCATGACGGTGGAGGCCGTCTACGAATGGGACCTTCCCCACACCGCCCGTCAGGTCTTGGGAACCACCGACCCCCATCATCCGCTGGTGGCCGAGATGCATCGCTGGGGCCCGCTTCATATCTCGGGCCCGCTGGACGTCATCAAGCTTCCCCGCCGTTATGACTTCCGCCCCCTCCGGCTGACGCCCCGGCAGTGCCGTGAGCGACTGGCCGCCAAGGGACGCGCCAATGTGGTGGCCTTCCAGACCCGCAACCCCCTTCACCGGGCCCACGAAGAGCTGACCAAGAGGGCCTCCGAACAACTCGATGCCACGCTGTTGCTGCATCCTGTCGTGGGCATGACGAAGACGGGCGACGTCGACCATTTCACCCGGGTACGCTCCTATAAAGCGCTGGCCGAGAACCACTATCGGGCCGACCGCATCCTGCTGGCTCTGCTGCCCTTGGCCATGCGCATGGCGGGACCGCGCGAGGCCCTCTGGCACGCCCTCATCCGGCGCAACTACGGCGCCAGCGCCATCATCATCGGAAGAGATCACGCCAGCCCGGGCCTGGATTCCCGCGGCAACCCCTACTACGGTCCCTACGACGCTCAAGAACTGGTGTCGGAGCACCAGCAGGAACTGGCAATGAAGATGGTGCCCTTTCGACAGATGGTCTACCTGCCGGCGGAAGGGCGCTACGAGGAAGCCCCCAAGGTGCCTCAGGAGGTGGAGACAGCCTCCATCTCAGGCACCCAGGTTCGTGAAGACTACCTGAGCCGGGGCCGGCGCCTGCCCGAGTGGTTCACGCGTCCTCAGGTGGCCGAGATCCTGGCCGAAACCTATCCGCCGCGCAACCGACAGGGCTTCTGCGTGTGGTTTACGGGACTGAGCGGTTCGGGCAAGTCGACCACGGCCGAAGTCCTCACCATCCTTCTGCTGGAAGCGGGACGCCAGGTCACGGTGCTGGACGGAGACGTGGTGCGCACTCATCTCTCCAAGGGCCTGGGATTCTCCCGCGAAGACCGCGACACCAACGTCCGCCGCATCGGCTTCGTGGCCTCTGAACTGGTGCGCCACGGCGGAGCCGTCATCTGCGCCGCCGTCAGCCCCTACCGTTCCACCCGCAACGAAGTGAGGGGCATGATGGGGCAAGACCAGTTCATCGAGGTCTTCGTCGACACTCCCCTGGAAGTGTGCGAAGCCCGCGACACCAAAGGCATGTACGCCCGCGCCCGCAAGGGGGAGATCCAGGGATTCACCGGCATCAACGACCCCTACGAAGACCCTGAGACGCCTGAAATCCGGCTTGACACCACTCAACACACCCCCGAAGAAAACGCCCGGCGAATCACCCAACTTCTGACCAGCCGCGGTTTTATTCCGGAGCACCTCTAATGCCCTCTCAAAGCACTGGCAAGCACTATCTCATCACCGGAGGAGCAGGCTTCATCGGCTCCCACCTGTGTGAGGCCCTGCTGGAGCGCGGCGACCAAGTCACCATCATCGACAACCTCTCCACGGGCCGTTTCGAGAACATCGAGCATTTGGTCGAGCAACACGGCAAGGGCCCCCAAAGCCGCTTCCGCTTCGCCATCGATACCATCCGCAACGAAACCGTCCTCGACCGCCTGGCCAGCCAATGCGACACGGTGATCCATCTGGCCGCCGCCGTGGGCGTGCGCCTGATCGTCGAGCAACCCGTCCATACCATCGAAACCAACATCATGGGCACCGAATCCGTTCTCAAGGTCGCCCAACGCTACCGCTGCAAAGTCCTGCTCGCCTCCACCTCCGAAGTCTACGGCAAGGGCAACAAGGTACCTTTCCGAGAAGATGACGATGTCGTGCTCGGTCCCACCACACGAAGCCGCTGGGCCTATGCGGCCTCCAAGATGGTCGACGAGTTTCTCACCCTGGCCTACCATCGCCAGAAAGGGCTTCCTGTCGTCATTCTCCGTTTCTTTAATACCGTGGGGCCGCGTCAGACAGGCCGCTACGGCATGGTCATACCACGCTTCATCGGCCAAGCCTTGGAGGGGAAGCCCCTGACCGTCTATGGTGACGGAACCCAGTCGCGCTGTTTCCTGCATGTCAAGGACGCGATCTCCGCAGTGCTAAGCTTGGAAGACTATCCCAAAGGGGTCGGTCGAATTTACAACGTTGGCTCGACTGAAGAGATCAGTATCGAACAGCTTGCTCGCCAGGTGCTCGTTGCCGTTAAGGCCGCGAGAGGGACTACGTCGAGCGAAATCGTGCATATCCCTTACGAAAAGGCCTTCCAGGCCGGCTTTGAGGATCTGCGTCGGCGCAAGCCCGATGTTGGCAAACTTGAGCAAGCTACGGGTTGGAAGGCGAAATATGGTTTGGAGGCCATCCTTGCTGAGACAGTCCGCAGTCTTTATACCGGCCCAGATCAGCGTTCGGACCCCCCTCAAGCGGATGAGGCCACCTAGGAGGGCGTTTTGATCACAGTCATGCACATCGTCGGTGCCAGACCGAACTTCATGAAGGCGGCTCCGGTACTCCGGGCGATGAGGGAAAAGGGCGGATTTAGCCAGACTTTGCTACACACGGGTCAACACTATGACCGCAACATGTCACAGGTCTTTTTTGAAGAGCTGGGTCTACCGCAGCCGGACATCAATCTGGAAGTGGGCTCTGATTCCCATGCCGTCCAAACGGCGAAGATTATGCAGCGATTCGAGCCGGTCGCAAAAGAACTCTCCCCGGACTGGGTGCTGGTCTACGGCGACGTCAACTCTACCCTGGCCTGCGCGCTAGTGTGCAGCAAGTTGCTGATTCGAGTGGGCCACGTGGAAGCAGGCCTGCGTTCCTATGACCGCAGCATGCCCGAGGAGATTAACCGGCTGCTCGTCGACCAGATTTCGGATGTCCTCTTCACTCCTTCGCGGGACGCGGGAGAAAATCTCTTAGGAGAAGGCGTCTCCGGAGCACGCATCCAATTCGTCGGCAACGTCATGATCGATACGCTGAAGCACCTGAAGCAGCGGGCCGAACAGCGCTGGGAGGGCCTTTGCAGGAGGCTCGGCCTCGGCCGCTACATACTGGTGACCTTGCATCGGCCGACCAACGTAGACCACCCTGATCGCCTCAAGGCGCTATTGAGGGCTCTCAATGAAGTCGCTGCCGATATCGAAGTTCTGTTGCCGATCCATCCGCGAACCCAAAGCCGGATCGATGAGTACGGCCTCAGCCCTTTGCTAAGTGCCGTCCGGCTGCTAGAACCTGTAGGATATCTCGACTTTCTGGCTCTGCAATCTCATGCCAGCCTGGTTGTAACCGATTCGGGCGGAATGCAGGAAGAGACGACCTTTCTGGGAGTTCCTTGCCTGACTGTCCGTCCCGGCACGGAACGGCCCGTGACCCTCGAACAGGGAACGAATCGGCTCTTCAACGCCCATCCCCACTTGCTGTCCGGGGAGATTAAGCATCGGCTGAGTGAACCTAGGATTGAAAGAAGGCCTCCCGAACTCTGGGACGGACGCTCCGCGATCCGCATTGCTGAGATCCTGGCTGAAGCATGATCGAGCAAGCGGAAGACGGAGCGGCGCGGGGCTTCATTTATTTCTGTTAATAATGAATGGTCTATATCTTCATGTCTAACCGTACACTTGAATTCAGGAATCGTTTCTTCCATAATGCGTTCTTCAGAAAACAGGAAATCAACAAGTCAATAGGCTGTTTCCCAACGTTCGACCTTGTTGATACGGTGAGGTCGCATGAGCCACAGTTGTAGGCGGGATCGCAGCTCTAAGTGACGGGGGGCGGAGCGCAACTTTTGAAACCGCGAGCCGAGGCACAGTCCCGCGGTTCCGTTCGGGAGTTCGCTTCATGCACGCTGATGCGAGTGATTACGTTCGAGCCGCCCAAAGCGCAGTCGGGCTTCCCTGCCAGGGAACACCAATCTGATTTGCAGGCCGATCCCTATCGTTTCTGAGCAGCTACAGCGCAAGCAATGTCTATTCAAGCTCTTCTGTCAGCCCGAATCCAAAAGACTGCGCACGGCCTCGGCATACGCTCCCATTTTGTTCAGGGATTCTTGGGCTTGATGCTGCTCAAAGGCGGGGCTACTTTTTTACTCTTTCTCCAGCAGATTCTCGTCGCTCGCCTGTCTGGAACGGAGTCTTATGGAAACTATGCTTTTGTGCTGGGATGGTTGACTCTTCTCGTTCTTTTGGGACCTCTTGGTTTCGACACAGCCGCTGTACGCTTCGTTTCAGTATATACTATTAAGAAGAACCTGGCAGGGCTGAAGGGGTTCTTCATCCGGGGCCTACAAATCGTCGCTTCGGCCTCCGCAGCCTGTGCGCTCTTGGTCATTCTGGTCAGCCGCTCTACTCTCTCAGACTCAAGCTTCGAACTGCGCACCACTTTCGCATGGGGTGCACTCTATCTGTTCGTCCTTGGGGCCGTACAGTTCGGAACGGCGATCCTGCAAGGCTTACAGCGTGTGCATCTTTCATTCATAATGAGAAGCCTTATCTTGCCTTTTCTCAGTATCGTCGGTGTCCTCCTCTTCATAGCGTTTTCAAGCCGGACCTCTCTGCTCTCTTATCATGTCGTCGCCATCGAGTTCATTGCTGGTGGGATCGTTTCCATCGTACTCTACAAAGTCATCTTCAAGCAGCTTCCCAGATCCCTCTTAGAACATGAAAAGGAGGTTGCCACGGGCGAGTGGCTGAGGACGGCGATGCCGATATGGGCGCATACCGGATTCAAACTGGGGATGGACAAGTCAGGAATTATATTGAGTGGAATACTCCTCGGAACAGTGTCGTCAGGTCTCTTTTCGGTTTCCGTGCAGGCGTCCAATCTGCTGGGCTTCGGATTATTCACGGTGAGTTCGCTAGCTGCACCTCGTATCGCCCGTCTTTTCGCAGAGGGAAAATCAGAGGAACTCCAGAGTCTCATCAAGCTGAGCACCAAAGTCGCTCTTGCCTTCGCCGTGGTGAGCGGGCTCACTCTCCTGGTTTTTGGGGAATTGCTGCTGGGTCTGTTCGGATCAGAGTTTCGAGCAGCATACATTCCGCTTTGCATTCTCATTTTCGGGCAGGTCTTGAACTCGTTTGCGGGCCCTGTTGGGTCGCTTCTCATTATGACCGGTAACGAGCGCCGCAGCGCCAAGGTTGGCATGTTGGCGTTCCTCGTCAACCTTCTCTTCATGCCCGTACTGATTCACCTCTTCGGTCTGCTGGGCGCTGCCTTGGCCACCACTTTTACCGCTGCGCTCTGGAACGGTCTTCTCATCCGCGACGTGCGGCGAGTGCTAAAACTCAACCCTACTCTGCTGAAGTCTTGGAGCGTAAGTTGATAATGAAGTGCCTTCGAACAGAATACTGGCGAAGTAAACTCTATCCCGAAAAGTGGACGCAAGATCCTGTGGCAGCCCTTGCCCGAGAGATCACTCCTTTTTTGGGCGCCAGCCGCAGAGTCTTGGATTTGGGAGCCGGACGAGGTCGCAGCGGGTTGCCGTTCTCATTTGAGGAAGACACGACCCTGTTCGGCATCGATCTTGACACGGGCCTCGGCTCGAATCCCTATCTGCATCACGCCGTGATCGCTGCCGCCGAAGAACTGCCTTTTTCCAACGAAAGCTTTCAACTGGTTATCGGCATCTATGTTTTTGAGCATTTCCAATACCCCCTTCATGTTTTGCGGGAGGTTCACCGAGTGCTTGCCCGGGGCGGACATTTTGTCTTCCTCACACCCAATCTCTTCCATTACGTGGGTCTGATTTCGCTTCTGACACCACTTTCCTTCCACAAGTGGATCAACAAGAAGCGCGGTCGTATCGAGAAGGACACCTTCCCTACTTACTATGGTTTCAACAGCCGGAGCAGAATGAAGAGAGTACTCGGTCAAACGGGCTTCGAGCCGGTCATGCTCCGTTCACTCGAAGTGCAGCCCAACTACCTGCTTTGGTCATTGCCTACATTTGTCGCAGGCGCCCTCTACGAGAGAATGGTCAGCCGATTCGAGATCTTGTCGCCGTTTAGGGCATGTATTCTCGGCATCCTGCGGAAAGTCGAAAGGAAAATCGTCTGACGGCAGGCATCTTCGGCTCGCAACGTCGCCCTTGAAAATCGCGGTCGGATCAGCCATAATGCGGTCTTCAATGGGAACGCCGCACTGAGAATGAGTCGAAGCCGATTCAAGCCATCCCAGTCTTTGCTGAGACAGTTGGCCGAAGACTCATCTTTCGAAGTATAACCAACGAACAGCCCTATGGCAGCCAAGTCCAAAAGCAACCGTCCGGATCCCATTGTGCAACAACCGCCCCAAGACCAGGAGTGGTTGGGCATGGTCGATATCGTCCGCTTCCTGCAGCGGCGAATCGGCTTGATCGCCGGGGGAGCGGTGGGCGTCGCCGTGCTGGCCCTGGTCGTGATCATGCTGCTGCCGAGACAATTCGAAGCGTCACTGACCTTGGTGGTGTCTCCCCCCACCTTCAGTTCCGAGTTGAGTCCACCCACCTTCTCGATTCAAGGATACAAGGCGCTGGTTGAGTCAGGAGCGGTGTTGGAGGAAACCACTGCCCGTTTGGTGAGCCGCGGCGTGCTGGGACCCGACCGGATACTCCGATTGGACGACGGTCTGAGCACTCATGTCTTCCTGTCGGCTCGCTCAGACCAGACTCCCTTGGCTCCCATGCTGCGCCTGAGCGCACGCACTGAGGATGCGGAAACGTCGGCACAGGTAGCCAACGCTTGGGCGGAGGTCTTTCTCGAACACACCCGTAGACTCTCCTTAGCATCCTTGGATCCCACAGTTGAAATTGTCGAAGGTCAGTTTCACGACTCCCGCAAATCGCTGGATGAACTTGAGAAGGAGCGGCTTCGGCTACTGAACGAATTCCAGGAGCGGCTCGACCAAACGGCTAAGGCTTGGGATGACCGAATCGCCGAGTTCCGGGCCAAGTCCGAGAACCTGATCGCGGAGTTCCGTAACCAGACACGGCGCATCTTCTCTGACGTCGGCTCCCGATATGGGATCGGATCGGACTCCTCCAAGTCTCCACAAAGCGACGGAGTTGAAGACCAGGAAACGGCCTTGAGGCTGCTGGCTCAGCTTCTGGTCCTGCGCCAGAAACTGGCTCAGACCCCAATGGTCTTCCGCCTGCGAAAGACGGTCAGCGATGACGTCCTGTGGCAGGCTTTGTCGGGTGCCTGGGGAGAAGAAACCGAGAACCGGCTCTTCTCCAAGAATCTGGTTGACGAGGAGGTCAACCCGATCCATACCGACTTGGCTATGAGGATTGTCCAACTCGAATCCCAAGTGAGGATGCTGAGAGAAACTCAGCAGAATGTCTATTGGGAGTTCGACCGAACCGTCGAGAAGCTGCAGCGGGAACGCAGCGTTGCACTTGGAATATTGCAAGAGGAACGCGAGATCGATTTGGCGGGACTAATTAGAGACCGTCGTCGGGCTCTTGACCGCATCCGCCGTGAGCACCTGTCCGAGTTGGCTCCGATGGAGCGGGAGATCGACCGGTTGAAGTCGCAGGTTCAGAAACTTTCGGGCACCTACAACGAAGTCCGTCTTGCCCAAGCGCGAGAGGATGTCCCGGACGTGAGACTTGCCATGCCGGCCGTTCCGCCGAGAAGCCCGAAACCGTTGGGCCTTGGCCTAAAGCTGCTCGTTGCCGTCCTATTGGGAGGAATGCTCGGGCTGGCTGTCGCCATCGTTCGCGAGATCAACGGCCAGTCGGAATAAGTTTTTCAGTCGCCCTGGAAGGCAACGCAGGCACGTTGCGAGAAAGCCGAGGGAGAATCATGTGCGGCATCACAGGATGGCTTTCCCTCACGGAAAGCCGCGAGGTTGACAGTGCCGTTCTGGAACGGATGAGAGACGTCATCCAACACCGTGGCCCGGATGGCTCCGGACTCTGGATTGCCCCGTCGGGCCGGGTGGGATTGGGATTCCGCAGGCTGGCCATCATCGACTTGTCCGATTCCGCCAATCAACCCATGCCCAATGAAGACGGCTCGATCCAAGTGGTCTTCAACGGGGAGATCTATAATCACCAATACCTGCGAAGAGAGCTGCTCTCGCACAACCATCGGTTCAGATCGGACCACTCGGATACCGAAACCATCGTTCACGGCTATGAGCAGTGGGGCGAGAAGGTCGTCGACCATCTGGAGGGCATGTTCGCCATCGGTGTCTGGGACGAAGCAGGTCAGAATCTGTTCCTGGCTCGTGACAGGATCGGGATAAAGCCGCTTTATATAACCTGGACGCCGTCGGCGTTTCTTTTCGCTTCCGAGATCAAGGCGCTTCTGGCCCATCCGGAAGTGCAGGCCGAAGTTGAACCTCTCGCCATCTATCATTATCTCTCCTTCCTCACTACTCCGGCTCCCTTGACCATGTTCCGAGGGATTTACAAGATTCCGGCTGGGTTCCACTGCACGGTGTCGGCCGACGGCTCCATGCAGGCAGAGCGCTACTGGGACGCCCTGCCGGGGGCCGGACCTGAGGCGGATGAGATGAAGACGTTGAGTCCGGCAGCCTTGCGGGACTTTGCGGTACGCCGTACCCGGCAACTTCTTGACCACTCGGTGAGGAAACGGATGATGTCGGATGTCCCCATTGGCGTCTTCCTCTCGGGGGGCATCGATTCTTCAGCCAACGCCGCCCTAATGACCAAACACCTGGGGCGACCGGTAAGAACCTTCACAGTGGGATTCTCCGACCATCAGGATATGAACGAGTTCGAGTATGCCCGCCACGTCGCCCATCTGTTAAATGCTGATCATCACGAGGTGATGGTAGACGAGAAGGCCATGCGGGAGTACCTTCCTCAGTTGGTCATTTCCCAAGACGAGCCGATCGCGGACTGGGTCTGCATTCCACTCTACTTCGTTTCCAAGCTAGTGCGTGATTCCGGCACCACTGTGGTGCAGGTGGGAGAGGGAGCCGACGAACAGTTCTGCGGCTACCTTCACTACTTGAAATATATGACGATGTACCGCAGATTCTGGAAACCCTACACCGGCACGGTTCCCGCCTTCGCCCGCAGGTTAGTCAGCTTGCTCGTCGAGCGGCTAATGGCCTGGCATCACAGGCACGACACCTACCTCGATCTCTTGGTGAGGGCCGGCTTCGAACGGGAGCCTTTTTGGAGCGGAGCCACGATTTTTCCCGAGTCCAGAAAGTCGCGGCTTTTGGATAAGAAAAGGCTCAGACCACTTGAAGCCCCTCAATTCCTGCAAGACTCAGGAATGTTGCCAGCAGCTTTTGCGGCAACCGACACCTTCGAAATCGTGCGGTCCTTCTTCGAGAGGCTCGATGCCGAGGCGCCCGGCCATGACATCCTGACCCGGATGGTCTATTCCGAGTTCAAGCTTCGGTTGCCGGAACTTCTCCTTATGCGCGTGGACAAGATCGGCATGTCGGTTTCCGTCGAACCCAGAGTGCCCTTCCTGGATCACCGCTTGGTGGAGTTCACCATGAACCTTCCTCAACAGGTCAAGGTCGCGGACGGTGTTTGCAAGTCCGTCCTTAAGGAGGCAATGCGTGGATTGATCCCAGATGCCATCATCGACCGGCCCAAGATGGGCTTTGGCGCCCCGATGGACCGCTGGATAAGGGGGAACTTCGGCAAGGCGATGGAAGCCGAATTGTCGGCTAGCCGATTCTTCGAGGCCTTTCCCGCCAACAGACGCGCGGTGCTTGATATGCTGGCTCGTCATCGCAACGGCAACGGTGATTTTACAGCCTACCTGTGGACGGTTTACAACGCAGTGGCCTGGTTCGATTCCTGGATTGAGGGGTCGCCCAAGTCGCTCGGTGCTTGATACTAGTCCCAGCTTCCCGTATCCTGGATGCTTTCGTGCCTCGTCACCGCCAACCAATAGCAAATGTGGTCCATCCTTGGAATCAGCATACTGCTCGTTGCCGCACTGATCGTCCACTACCTGCTGGTGGCGCAGGGGAGGATCATCGTTGGACCGGAAACCTACATCATCCTCATGGGGATTTCCACCTTCGCGACGACGGCTTATGCCGGTTGGTCAGACGGTCAAGCTGGGCATCCCTACGCTGTATTCATCGGTATGGGCCTGCTCGCCTACATGGCTGGGATCGTCGTGTTCTCGGCTCTGGCCAGGTTTCGGCATCGAGCGGATTTGAAGGCCTTCCAAGAGCGGGCCTGGGTCGACGATCTGCACGGCGTGCAGTTCGCCGCGTTCTTGGCCATCGGCCTGGTATCAGCCTTGGTCGCCGCAGCCTACTTCTTTCTGCTGGGATTCTTCGTACCGTACGACGCTTTCCAGAGCCTTCTGGCCGGCGGTCCGGCGCTGATGATCGAGGTTTACAACCAGCTCCGCGAAACTAGTTCCTCCGGCGGAGCTTACCTGGGCCTGGGTTACGTGTCTCAATTCAAGAACGTCCTTCTGCCGCTGGTGACCGTCCTGCTGTATTTCCGGCAGAAGGTGCGTCCCTCTCTGGGGCACAGACTGCTGTTCCTCCTCTTCCTTCTAGCTTCCGTGCTGTCGCTCGTTGGCAGAGGCGCCCGCTTCCCGCTGGCCAACTTCGGCGCCCTTTTCTTGATCATCGGCACGGCCCGCTACATGTTTCCCTACCGTTTCACGCGGACCCAATTGACCACCATCGCCGTGGTCTTCCTGATTCTCCTCAGCGTGCTGACGTTGATGATGGGAGCGCGGGGGCAGAGGAAGTGGTCCCAACACCCTCTCCTGTGGGCTCCCTTCCAGGTGGTGGAAAGGGTCAGCGTCGGTCCGGCTCTGGAACGCTATGAAGTTTATGAGAGGTTTCTGGTTCACAGCGAGCCCCAGTGGGGGCTCGGCATTGTGGAGGAGTTGGAGCACGTGCTTCCAGGGCGGATCAATTATACGCTCTCCAATCGGCTGCATGAGATGCTATACGGCAACCCCCTGGGGAACGTCAGCCTGGACATCTGGGGCAGCTTGTGGTACGACTTCCGTTGGTGGAGTTTGGGCTTGCTGTTCGCGTTCGGCGGCTTCAGCCACCTGTTCTACGTGAGGCTGCTGCGGGGGCCAAAGCGCTTCATCCGCGTGGTGACGCTGAGCTACGCCGGATTCATCCTCGGCTTCGCCACCGATCTACAAGTGCTGATCCTTCACGGATTTGTCACCTGCCTGATATTCCTTGCCATCATTTGGGCCGTTCGGCAGGTGAGGCGGATCCGTGGTTAGCGACCTGCTCCACTTGGCCCGTGAAACCCGGCGCCGTCCCTTCTCTTTCTTGTTGCGAAAACTGCGGGACCGGCTCTTTGCCAAAGCCCGCAGCGTTCTGGAGGCGGTAGGAGGACGGCCTTACGCAACCCAACTTTCATCAACTCGCCAGCGATCGCAGATACTGATTCTCGGTACCCGCGGCTTGGACCGGGCCCTGACTCATCTGCGTCAAAACCGTCCCCAAGCCCTCGACAACCTGTTGCGGCAAGCGGAGCGCATCATGGGCGGCCAAAGCAAACTGCTTTCGGTTGATGTCGACCTGCGGCCCCCGATTGACTGGCACTACGATCCCGCGTCAGGCCGGCGCTGGCCCTTCCGTTTCCACACTCGCTACCGCTATGCAGATATCCTCGATTGGGAACATCCCAGTGACATCAAGGTGCCATGGGAAATGAGCCGCCTGCAGTACTTGCCGGTGCTGGCTTTGGCCGCACGCGTCTCGGGAGAGGAACGGTTCGCCGGAAGAGCAGCCGAGTTGATGAAGGACTTTCGCCGCAACAACCCGGTCGGATACGGCGTGGGATGGGCCATCGGCATGGAAGCTTCGTTGAGGGCCATCAGTTTGATTTGGACGGCTGAGATCCTCTCCGGAACAGCATGGGAGGATCGATTTGACGGCCCTGAACTACGAAACCTCCTCGCCGAGCATGGCCGCTTCATATATCGCAATCTGGAATACAGCGACATCAGCGGCAACCACTATACAAGCTGCCTGGTAGGGCTGCTCTACCTCGGACTCTATCTCCCTGAGGAGCGGGAGTCCTCCAAGTGGGTGCGCTTGGCGCAGCGCGAGCTTGAAGGCGAGATCGTGAGACAAG
Organism: Acidobacteriota bacterium; assembly: GCA_035471785.1. Classification (NCBI taxonomy): domain Bacteria; kingdom Pseudomonadati; phylum Acidobacteriota; species Acidobacteriota bacterium. The sequence continues at coordinate 56,519 of DATIPQ010000049.1, read as the reverse complement.
TCTATCCCGACGGGGTATGCCACGAAGGGTCGATCCCCTATCACCGCCTGGTTTTAGAGCTGTTTCTCCATGCTGCGGTCGTTTGCCGCCGACGCGGAATCGAACTGGAAGACAAGTATCTTGAACGGCTTGAGCGCATGTTCGAATTCGTGGCCGCCTACAGCAAGCCGGACGGATTGGTTCCAGTCTGGGGAGATGCTGATGACGGACGTGTGCTTTCAGTCGGCCATCAGCCAATCAACGATCATCGGTACCTCCTTGGCATTGGCGCCGCATTCTGCGGGCGGGCAGATCTGTGGGCCCATGCAGACGGCTTGTCCCTGGACGCGCTGATTCTCATCGGAGCACTCGAAGGGGAAACGATCAGGAAACTGCCGCCAACGACTGCGCCGAAAACTAAGAGCAAGGGATTCGAGCAGGGCGGATTCTACGTAATCCGCCGTAAGGATGATTACTGCATGATCGACTGCGGCGATGTCGGTTTGAAGGGGCGAGGAGGCCATGGGCACAACGACGCCTTGAGCGTCGAAGTCTCAGTGGGAGGGCGAGATCTACTCGTCGACAGCGGATGTTCCTCCTACACGCGATCCATCGATGAACGGTTGAGATGCATCGCCGCCTCTGCCCACAACGTGGCCATCGTCGATCAGACCGAGCCCGCTCCGCTGAGCAGGCAGAGATTCCCTCATGCAACAGCCTGCCCGGTGCAAGTTCTACTCTGGGACGCCGCCTCCCGGGTCTTCGTCGGTCGCCACTTCGGATTCGCCTCCCTGGGGGTGGACTACTATGAACGGAGGGTCGAAACGGGCCGTCGGAATGTGGCCTTCGTCATCTCCGACCGAATCGCCGGGAAGGGCTCGCACGAAGTGCACTGGCACTTTCAACTGGCCGCCGGCTGGGAGGCGGAGCTGAGAGGAGAAGAGATCCGCTGCGCCAGGGCAACAGGACCCGAAGTCCGGTTGCGCTGGAGTGGGGCGACGTTGTCCTGGTCGATCCGAGAGAACGCACGTTACCCCCAGTATGGGAACCCTCAGAAACACTGTCGGCTGCGAGCTTCCACCGGCCAAATGCCGCTTCCCCTGTATGCCCGCTTTGAGATCGAGGCACTGTGACAAGATGAGCAGTCATCCCGCCTAATCTGAGGGAAACGAGCGGCTGAATTCCTCGATCTGGCGGGATTGCTGTGTCTCCAGCGCCTCCCTGGTTTCCAGGAAAAGAAGTCCGGTTTCCCAGATGTAGGCCACGTCCTCGCCCTCGTTGTCGCCGCGCACCATGCGGTAGCTGGCCAGGATGCGGCTCTCGTGGCCGTGGTCGCGGAACAACCCTGACCGGTTGAGCTTCCGTTCTCCGATCTCGATCGTCAAGGTCTTGAAGTCGTCCATAGAGACCAGCACGTCTCCTTTGTGGGCCGCGAAACGCTCGCGAACCCCCTCGAACGTATGGCCCTTGGCGGAGAAGGTGATTGCGGCGATCGAACCATCTCCAAACAGGTAGGTGAAGGCGATGTCGCAGTCCGAGCGGTCCGAGCGAGTCGGTGTGATGATGATCGGAAAGCGCTTCTGAGCCGGAACCAAATGGTAGACGAAATCGGTCCAATGACAGAGATTGCCCAGCACCCGGCCTCCCTCCTGTTCCTGAAAATACCAATGATCGGGATCGATCTGATGGCCTGCCAAAAACCAGTTGAAGATAGCTGGCCCCGACTGGGCGTCGAGATACTTGCGGATTAGGGTGCCGATGCGGCTGCAAGGACGGTTAAAGCCCAGTGTGGCTTTGCCGTTCGTCTCCAGGAGCGCCCGACAAAGGCGGGTCAGTTGGTCACGATTCACACAGTGAGGCTTTTCGATGTGAACAGCTTTGCCTCTACGAAGTGCTCTGATCGCATATTCGGCATGGGACGCATGGTTGGAAGCAACGTACACGATGTCGATTGCCGGATCAGCGAGGATCTGCTCGGCATCGGTTGTAAAATATTGCAGCGCAAAGCTGCGGCAAAGTGACGCTGCCCGAGCAGGGTTGATGTCCATACAGCCGCGCAGAATCTTGGAACCGAAATTCTGGCGCAGGTAGTATGCAATGTTGCTGTAGGCGAAGTTGCCGCATCCTATCAATCCCACGTGTCCGCCAGCCGCTGGATCGGACGGCGGCCGGTAAGCAACTGGGGCACTCCTTTTCATGTGATATTGAGCCCGCACCTTAATCCAAGTCCGCCGAATTCCATAGAGAAGAACATAGCGCAGGACCTTGCGGATTCTAAAGAGCAGGGGTTGTTGAGTGTAGTCCATGGGATCGCGGTCGTCCGGGAGTCACCGTCACCGACTTCGTCTCAAGCCGTTTGTTCGTTGCGGGCGGCGTTGTCTAGTTGTCGAGCGAGGTCCGCGGTGAGCGTGCGCCGTTCGAAGCGACGGCGCTGCTCTCGCCTTTCCGTGGGCGTCAAGGGGCCGGAACCTTCCATGTGCCACCTGAAGATTCGCTCTAGGGCGCAGACGGTACCCCGGCAATCCCCCTGGCGCAGCACCAGCCCGCCGGTCTTGCGGACGATTTCGGCGGCGTCCCCGTCAGGGCCGATCATCAGGATCGGGGAGTCGACAGCCACGTACTCGAACAGCTTCCCCGGGATGGTGATGACATGCCGTGCGGGGTCAAGCTCTTTGATCAGCAGCAAGAGCGCCGAAGCCCCTTTCAAATAACTCAGGGATTCCGAATGGGGAAGATAGCCCAGCACCTCGGCACACAGGTCCGCACTAGTTTGCCAGTGGGAGATCTCCTCTCTAATCTCGGGATCGCAGCGCCCAACCAGCCGAAGGACGGCCCGCTGCCGAAAGTCCTCGTTATCTCGGGCCAGTCGACTCCATGCCTTGCAAAATGCCCTCAGGGCGGGCTTGTGGTGCGAATAGAGAGAACCGGAATAAACCATCAGGAACTTCCCGCCCGGCTCCTGGGCTTTGAGGCGGTCCAATTCCTGTGCGTCATAGCCATTGGTAATCACTCGGACCTTGTCCTCCAAACCAGGATGGACCGCCAGAAGACGCTGTCGCATGGTTTCAGAGATCACAACAATGCGGGCAGCTTGCTTCATGGTGGCGCTTTCCAGTTTGCGGTCAACCGCAGCATGCAGCCAAGTAGCACTCGGCAGATACGGATCCAGGGTCCAAGGGTCGCGCAGGTCTAGGACAAGCGGAAGGCTGCTGAGTCGGCTGACAATCAGTCCAATGACTCCCGAGGAGTAGCTGGGCGCGGTTGCATAGATGGCCGATATCTCCGCGTGTCGGATTTCGCGAAGTGCAGCCCAGACGGCGAAGGGAGCCCACAACATCCGATCATCTGGCACGAAGAGCCAGCGCCTCAAGGCTCTTCCCCATTCGCGGGCTTTGGAGCTGACGGCCTGATCGGAACCGGGCGCTGCTTTGCCCGCAGCACCGTTCTTCGGCCGCCGTGCCCGCCGAATCAGCCATAACAAGCGCCGCAGTTCCAAGGTCTCCGTCCGAACGATTCGCACCTCTTCCGGCACTCGGGTCAACAACGTAGGGTCCTTTACGGGATAGGCGACCTCGCGCACCGTTAGGACGACAGGAAACCAACCGAACTCGGGCAGGTACTTCGCAAAGAAAAGAGGTCTTTGAATTCCAGCACCTCCGATAGGCGGGAAATCGTTTGCAATAAAGAGCACTCTCTTTTCACTCATCAGCATGCCTCTAAATTTCCAAGGTCCTCTCGCGTCAGCCCGAGCCGCCGCCGTTGCAGCGCTGAGGATTGCGGTATCCTTGGGTCGTGGCTCAGAGTCCCCTCAGTCAAGCGGGGGTTCCGACTTCGATCCGGCGGTTTCACCGTGCTTGCCATCAAAGGCGCGCCGGACTCGATTATCATACGGTTTTTTAACCAGTTTCGTGAGAAAGTAGAGGCGGCGCAAATGAAGCAACTCGTTCAAAACATCCGAAACGGTCAGATCCGGCTGCTTGACGTTCCAGCTCCTTTGGCCGAGGCGGGGTATGTGGTTATCGCGAATCTCGCGTCTTTGATCTCTGCGGGCACGGAGAAGGCCCTCCGGGAGTTGGCCAAGAAGTCGCTGCTTCAGAAGGCCCGAGGACGGCCCGACCATGTCCGCAGAGTGCTTGAAAAACTCCGGCAGGAGGGTCTGATCGCGACATGGAAGCAGGTGCGCAGCCGGCTAGAGGAGCCGATGCCTCTGGGTTACAGTTCGGCAGGGGTCGTGCTGGCTTGCGGCAAGGGGATCGGGCACATCAAGCCTGGGGACCGGGTGGCTTCCAATGGTTGCCATGCCGAGGTGGTGAGCGTTCCCCGTCATCTCTGCGCTCGAATACCTGATGGAGTGGACGATGAACATGCAGCCTTTACCGTGCTGGGGGCGATCGCTCTGCAGGGTGTTCGCCTGGCGAGGCTTTCCCTGGGGGAAAGCGCGTTAGTCATCGGACTCGGACTGGTCGGCCAGCTCACGGTCTCGCTGCTCAAGGCCGCGGGCTGCCGGGTTGTCGCAACCGACCTGGAAAAATCGAAGTGCGAATTGGCCTTGCAGATGGGCGCCGACGTCGCACAGCCCGATCTGAGCGCTTCCGATGTTGAAGACCTGACGGGCGGTCTGGGAGCCGACGCGGTTCTGATCGCCGCGGCAACCTCCTCTGACGGCCCGATCACCCTCGCAGGAGAGGCGGTGCGAAAAAAGGGCCGGGTAGTCATCGTCGGTGCGGTGGGGACTCGCTTTCCCCGCGCTCCCTATTACTTTAAGGAAGCCGAGATCGTCGTTTCCAGCTCCTATGGACCCGGGCGCTACGATCCCCTGTATGAAGAGAGGGGCCGGGATTATCCTGCGGCCTATGTGCGTTGGACCGAACAGCGCAACTTGCAAGCGGTCCTCGACCTGATGGCTTCCGGTCGTCTCGATGTGGGCCCGCTGATCACACACCGTTTCCGTCTGGACCAGGCCGAGGAAGCCTACCAGCTCATCGAGAAAGGCTCCGAACCTTTCATCGGGGTGCTCTTAGGATACCCGAGGGAGATTCCGGACAAGTCGGAGCGGAGGATCGTGTTGCGGGCCCCGGCAGCCTCGGGGACCATCGGAATCGGATGCGTGGGAGCAGGCAACTTCGCCCGAGCGGTTCTGATTCCCGCTTTGCGGGAGGTGTCGGACTTCAAGCCTCGGGTCATCTGCTCGGCGGGGGGCCTGTCGGCGGCCGAGGCTGGCCGCAGATTCGGATTTGAAACAGTTACAACCGATGAAGAAGCCATCTTCACTGACCCTGAGGTAGACGCGGTATTCGTTGCCACGCCTCATCACCTGCACGCATCGCAAGTCATCCGGAGCTTAGAGGCCGGCAAGCATGTCTTTGTCGAGAAGCCGCTGGCGCTGAGGACGGAAGAGGTCCTGGCCATTGAGGAGCAGCTTGCAGGCCACGAGGGGCGGGGGCCCCTGCTGATGGTCGGCTTCAATCGCCGATTCTCGCCGGCGGCGCGGAAAGTGGCCGAGTTCTATCAAGAGCGTTCCGCCCCTTTGACTCTGTCCTTCCGCTTTAACGCAGGCCCGCTGCCCGCCGATCACTGGATTCAGGACGAGGAGCTAGGCGGGGGACGAATCGTCGGGGAAGCCTGCCATGCCATCGATTTGGTGACCTTTCTGACCGGTTCGCCTCCCGTTCGGGTATTCGCCGAGTCCATCGGGGGGAGCGACTCGTCAAAGGTCACCGACGACCAATGTTTCATCACTCTTCGCCACGCCGACGGGTCTGTTTCAAGCATTGGCTATCTCGCCGGGGGGGACCGTGCCTTTCCGAAGGAGCGTCTAGAGATCTTCGGCGGCGGCAAAGTCGCCGTGATCGACAACTGGCGTGAAGTGACAACCACGGCAGGCGGCAGGATGCGGCGGGAGAAGAAGTTTCGGCAAGACAAGGGGCACCGCGACGAAGTACGGGCATTCGCCCAATCCATCCTGACAGGCGGGCCAGCCCCCATCCCTTGGCTTCATCTGCGCAGCGTAGCCCTGGCCTCTATTCTGGCGGTGCGGAGTTTGCGGGAGGGGACGCCGCTTGATGTCCCTTCGAGCCCGGGGAGTCTCAGTCGACTATGCCCCAATTGAAACTTTTCGCCTTGCTACGCTTCCTGCGAACCATTCGGCATCTCAAGCCAAGCCAGTTATTCTGGCGGCTGAGGTATGCCCTGGAGCGGAGGACGAAGCCCCAAGTCGGATCTTGGCCTGAAGAGGTAGGCTCGAGTCTGCGGGACGATTTTCCCGAGTTGCCGCCCATCCAGCCTTCGGGACCATCCGGGACCGCTCTGGTTGAGAGGCTTGAGAAAGGAGTCTTCGAGCATCTCGGGCGGGCGGTTGAGATTGGCCGAGAGAATCCTCATTGGCATCTCGGGGAGGTGAGACGAGAACGGCTCTGGGTGATCACGCTCCACTACCATGGCTGGGCTTTCGCGCTGGCCCAGGCAACGAGCGCAACCTCCGCGGCTGCCGATCTCTTTTGTCACTACATTGACGATTGGATCACCCGTTGCGCCCCGCAACGGGCAGGAACGCCAGCCTTGGCCTGGAACAGTTATGCGATCGCCACACGGCTGGGCTGGTGGATCCGCTCATATCGTCTAGCAAGCTGCCGGATCTTCGCCCCTCAGCCTCAACTCAAAGAACGCTTTCTAAGCAGCATTTGGCAACAGGCCGAGCATCTAGCCCGGCATCTGGAGTGGGACCTTCGCGGCAATCATTTGCTGCGCGACGCGGTCGGTTTGGCCATGGCCGGACGCTTTTTCCGACACCCTGCAGCCGAAGCCTGGTTGCAGACCGCCACGAGACTCGCGTCCGATCAAGTCGCCGAACAAGTCCTGGACGACGGGGGTCATTTCGAACGCAGCCCCAAATACCACATCGACGTCATGGAAGATATCCTCCTGCTTTTCAACTTGGTGGAAGATCCGGAGGTCAGACGGACGCTGCGCGAACGGTGGGCCGAGATGGCCCGTTTTTTGACTTGGACTTGTCATCCTGACGGCCAGATCGCCCGCTTGAATGACGGCGTTCCCGGAGCCGCTTGCCCCCCGCAGCGGATGCTTGATCATGGCAGGTTGATCGACCAGCCAATACCCCCGCCCCCCAGCGGAGGCCGTCATTTCCCCGAGACGGGACTTGTGGTTTGGCACGGCAAGGCTTGGAGCGTTTTCTTCGATGTGGGACCGCTTGGCCCAGATTACCAGCCGGGCCACGGACACGCGGATACGTTGACGGTGGAGGTATCGTTTCGGGGGTGCCGTTTGGTCGTCGACCCGGGAACCTACGGCTATGACGACGATGACCGGCGATGCTATGACAGGAGCACTGCTTCTCACAACACCGTTTGTATCGACGACCGAGATTCCAGCGAGGTCTGGCACATCTTCCGGGTCGGGCGACGGGCCCGCCCGCAAGACGTGAACGTCGAAATCGGCTCCGAGGCGATGACCGCCCAAGCCGGGCATGACGGTTATGCTCACATGCTGGGCTCACCGCTTCACCGGCGCTCCCTGCACATCCGGGAGCCGGATGAGATTGAAGTCGTGGACCGGATCGAGGGAGGGGGGCGGCACAAGGCGAGTTGCGGGCTGCTGATCGAGCCGTCTTGGAAGGCTAGTCCCAGGGCCGGAGGTTGGAATCTCGTCAATGGGGACCGTAGAGTGCTGGTAAGGGTCAGCTCTCCTGTCCGCCTCGACCTGTTCGCCGAGCCCCGACCGTACCATCCGGAAATCGGCCAGGAATGTCAGGTTCTTCGGGTGGGCTGGCGCTGGTCTGGTAAACCTCCTCTTGAGGTTCGAGTCCTTCTCCGGGGGAAGTAATGCGTATCTTGTATGTATCCCAGTACTTTCCTCCAGAGATGGGGGCACCGGCAGCCCGTGTCTTTGAATTGGCTCGCGAATGGAGGAAGGCCGGGGCGCAGGTGACGGTGCTGACCGGCTTCGCTCATCACCCGCTTGGCGTCAAGGCCCCAGAAGACCGATGGCGGATGACCCGTCGGGAGAGGGTTGAGGAAATCGATGTGGTACGGTCTTACATTTATGCTGCGCCGAACCGAGGAGTGGGCCGGCGGATGCTCTCATACTTCTCCTTTTTGATGTCCGCGGTCCCGCTGGGCCTGGCGCGCTGTCGGAAACCCGACGTAGTCATAGCCACTTCTCCCCAACTTCTGTGCGCCTGTGCAGGCTACACCTTGGCAAGACTTTGGCGCAGGCCCTTCGTTTTCGAGGTGCGAGATCTCTGGCCCGAGTCGATATTGGCGGTCAAGGCTATGAGCGACAACACGATCGTTCGCTCTTTGAAGCGGCTGGCCCATCACCTTTACCGACACTGCGACTGCATTGTCACGGTCGGCGAAGGCTACCAGAAGGAGATCCACCGACGCTACGGCATCAACCTAGACAAAATGCGCCTCGTTCCCAACGGAATCGATCCGGAGCTGTTCCATCCTGGGCCGAAGGACAATGAGATCCGGCGGAAATTCGGCTGGGGAGACCGGTTCGTGCTTCTCTATCTCGGTACTCTTGGAATGGCCCATGGCCTCCATTGCGTACTCGAAGCAGCGGCCTACCTCCAGGACGACCCCGATAAGCTCTTCGTCTTGGTCGGAGAAGGGGCCGAAAAGGAAGACCTCAAGCGGATGGCGGACCGTATGAAGCTCTCCAATGTTCAGTTTATCGACCAACAGCCCAAGGCGCTCGTGCCCCGGTTTTATGCCGCTTGCGATGTGGGGCTGGTCACTTTGAGGGACACACCCTTGTTTCAGAATGTTTTGCCCAGCAAGATCTTCGAGTATCTGGCTATGGAAAGACCGCTTTTGCTCAGCGTTGGAGGGCAGGCCCGTCAACTAGTGGAAAGTTCCGGCGGGGGGCTGTATGTGCAGCCGGATGACCCCATTGCCCTGGCTCGGGCCATCCGAAAGCTGGAAAGCCGCCAAGCTGAGTTGGAAAGAATGGGCCGTCGGGGCCGCGACTTCGTTCTGGCCCATTACAACCGCCGTGATCAGGCGCGCGGTTACCTCGAACTGCTGCGCGACTTGGCAGCAGGATGAACCGCCAGGCGTCACGCGCCTGGTCCTGACTTAACAGGGTACAATGAGTTTGCCGCTTTGACTTTCGTAATTCAAGAGTCTGGAGGACTACGATATCTTTGAACCAAGTCTCTGGATAGCCGCGATTCTCGCCGCTGGCATCGCAGGGCTGGTGACGCATCTACTCGTGCCACTGATCAGCCGCATGGCCCTAGCCATCAAGGCCGTCGACCATCCCAACGAACGCAAAAAGCACACCGCGGCAATACCTCGCCTGGGCGGGGTGGCCATAGCCATCGGCTTGCTTTTCGGTGTCTCTACGGTGGGTCTCATGTGGCAGCACTGGGAATTTCCGCTGGAGCGGCAAGCTGTGGTGAGCCTAAGCTTGGGCACCTTTCTGATCTTTCTCCTGGGTGTGGTGGACGACCTCATCGGCGTCTCGGCATGGAAGAAACTCCTGATAGAGCTGATCGCGGCGCTCCCGGTGGTTCAGGTCGGCTGGCAGTTCCACGAACTGGCCTACCCCGGAGGCGCGATACATCTCGGCCCACTCAGCGGCGCGCTGACCATGATCTGGATCGTGGGCGTGACCAACGCCATCAATCTCATCGACGGGCTCGACGGGCTGGCGTCCGGGGTCGTGGCCATCATCGGCCTGAGCCTGCTCATCTATTCGATGGCTTACCAGAGCCCCGTGGGAGTGGTGCTGACAGCCGGAATGGTTGGAAGCTGTCTTGGATTCCTGCCCCACAATTGGGAGCCGGCGCGCATATTCATGGGAGACTCGGGTTCTCTGACCCTAGGTTACCTGTTGGGGACTTTGAGTGTCTACACGACGCTCAAGTCGCCGGCCGCTGTCGCGATTCTTGTGCCTATCCTGGCGCTGGGAGTGCCCGTCATCGACACGCTGCTCGTCATGTTGGTGCGCTTCTTGGAACGCCCTAAGGGAGTTTTCACCCGACGCTTCCTGCGGATGTTCCACGCCGACCGCAACCACCTGCACCATCTGATGGAGGTCATCGTCGGCAGCCGCCGCCCAGTCGTCTACTGGGTCTACGGCATGGTCTTGGTTTCCTGCTCCATGGCGTTGATAGTGGCCTTGACCAAGCGCAGCGGGCTCGGCTTGATCCTGCTGGCCGTCGAACTTGGCGCGGTTGCCGCGGTGCGAAGACTAGGCTTGGCGAAGAAGGCGCGATCTATCGCGCGTCGGCAACGTGAAGAATCGGCTGAACTGAGGATCGACGCCCAATAGATTGCGCATCGTCTGCGTATTGCGATACACAAGCAATTCGCGTCCCCTCTCAGCTTGGATGCCACACGGTTCCTTCCATGCTGATCGCCAGGGACCCTGTCGCTCCGGGTAGAGGACCGTCCGATTGTCAGTCTCGCCGCATAAAAAGGAACCCGACCTCGGTAGAGGTCGGGCCTTGCAGGCACGGCTATTCGCCGCACTATTTCTCAGAATTGATCAATGACTCCAGACGCGCCAGACGCGCTTGGAGGTCTTCGATCTGTTGATCCTTGCTCTTCAAGTTGTTGTTGAGTTGCTCGATATAGATGTGGGCCTTCTCGAGCTCGTGCAGGATGCCCGTCGTCTTTTTCGTCAGGTTGAGCGGTTCGCCTTCGGGTGTGGGACCCACGCCCCAGAGGTGCTTGTGCTCCCACATGTAGGCGGAATGCTCTTCGATCGACTCCAGATCATAGTCGATAAAAACCCCGTCACAGGGTCCAGGATCACAAGCGCCCCCTCCTCCGGTAACGAGGTTGCCGCGGATGGTCATGTTGCCATTGACGTCGATGGCCATGTCAGCCGAAGGGGCAGAATCGCGGGTGAACTGGAAGTTAGGCCCTGTCGTACGCAACTCCCAGCGGCGGTTGGCAGCACTGGTGTCTTCCAACGCGAAGCGCACTTCCCCGGCATTGAGCAGTTCCATCGCATCGAGAATGGCATCGCCGCCTGTATCCTCCACACGCAGAGTCGCCGAAGCACCCGAACCTCGCAACACGTGAAGGGATGCGCCCGGGGACGTTCCCGCGCCCATACCGATATTTCCGTCTGGGTCGATGACCAAGGCGTTGTTGTCGGCGCCGGGACGGATCTTGAAGGGCAACGGGCTGCCGTTGGTGGCGTCGCGAACGAAGAAGTTGGTTTCGTTCCCGGCCACGTCCCAAGTCTGAGCCGCGAATCCAGAGGAGGTGTTCTGCTCCAGCCTGAGAGTGGGCGTGTCGCCGTCGGATATGTGCAACTCTACAACAGGATTACTCGTTCCGAGGCCGACGTCTCCTCCCGAGTCGACGCGGAGGGAATTTGAAGGGGCGTTGGCGTCGACCTGGAAGACACCGCGGCCGGTGTCGGCGTCCTGGATCTGAAAGAAGCTGCCGCCGCCATTGTTTTGCGAGTTTGCTACGATGCGCCAGTTAGTGGTGGGAAAACTGGCCGAGTTGGAGGTGTCGTCGAAGTGGATGCGGAGGTTGTTTTCCTTGAGGCGGATAGTATCGGCCCCGAAGGACTCACCGTTGATGCAGTCGAAACCCACGCACAGGCTGCCGCCGTTGATGATGACGTCATCGGCGTGAATGATGTCCCGCGCTCTCAGACCGCCTTCTCGCAGGTCGGGAGAAACGGCCAGACCCGACTCGATGCGGAACTGTCCCGATTGAGCGGGAATGATGCGTCCGGTTTGGACGGACTCGTCGCGGACCCGCACAGAACCGGCGGGGGCAAGAACGATCTCCCAATTGTAGAGGCCGTCTTCCAAAGTGGCGCCGCTTTCGTCGATGAATTCAAAGTAAACGGGATCGCCGGAGGCGAAGCTGGCTTCATGGACGAAACCCTGCGGACCCGTCACGCGAAGCGTTACGCCGCTGTTGGAGGCCCGGACGTTCCAACTGGCGAGATCCGGCGACAGATCCAATTCAACAATTTCTGCGGTCTCTCCCAGGCTGGGCCGGGCCACCTGGGCGCTGGCGATGCCTCCAACGAGGCACGCCACGAAAACTATCAAGGCGACTCTTCTCAAATTCATGAACTGATGCTCCTTCCCTGTCCATGGGTTGAAAAACGAGGTAACTGGCCAGAGAGATTATTACGACTCGTCCTCAATGTCAATACTGGATCGCATTTATCCGGCATAATTTCCAACGCTGGCTGCTCTTCTAGAGTTTCGGCCCTGTTCTGAGACTCGGCGGCTGCGTCAGTGGCGACTGTTAACTTCTCAAGATCGAAGGGACTACGTTCGCAGCAATGATAGCCACTGGCCCCACTTGGTCGGTTATGTCAGCAACTTGGAGGCGGCGGCTAAAGGCGTCAAACGTGAAGCCATCTATTCGCTGTTGCAGATGAGCGATATCGGATTTCGCGGCGAGGCGCCCGATCATCGCTCGACGATACTGGAAAGAGGTTTTCCGTCCCTCTGCCCGCTGGCCGCCCCGGCCAAGAGGATGCCCAAAATCCATCCTGTCTCCATAGCCAGGGACGGAAACAGCGAATCCAACAGGTTGTTGGCGCCAAAAGTCAACAGCAAGGCAAGGCCCGCAGCCGACATCGTCCCGTCGCCTCGGGCGAAGGCCTTCCACCAGCGGATCCCTGCATAACCGAAAGCGGCCAATCCTAACAGGCCGTAGAGAGCCGCGAGTTGGAGCGGCAGGCTGTGCGCGTGGGCTAAGAAAGCATGAGATTCGCTCATGGCCCTAGAATCGACAAGAGCTTCGCCTTCCCTCGCTGAGGCCAACCACCAGCCCAGCTCATCATCCCATCGGCCCGGCCCGATGCCCACGATCGGGCTTTCCATCCAGAGTTCCGCTGCAACTCCAAATATCTGGATACGGGCCTCCATGCTGCGCCACATTCCGGCGCCCATCCGATCGATCCAGTTTTCAGCCGCCGCCTGCAGTGAGGAAGCCTGAGTAAGGAGCAAGCCGCCTAGACTCAAAAGCACGAGCAGAAGAAGGGCGGTACCTCCGATCCGGCTCAAGACAACACGCTTGTTCCCACGGCGGGCCAAGCCGCTTCCCGCCAAAATGCCCAGGCTGCAACTGCCCAAGGCCAAGCGGGAGCCTGACAGCAGGATTGCCAGCAGAGCGCCGAGGGCGGTGGCTCCCCTCAAGAGCGCCCACCTGCCCGGGTTTGCACCGGTTTCCTTGCAGCGACAAGCCAGAAGGCGCGTGGAGGAGAGGACTGCTACCAATCCCATCAATCCTCCGAACTGATTAGGGTTTGACAATGAACCCGACATCCTGGGCAAACTTTCCTGAAAGAGCAGATGCTGAAAGACCAGGCAAAACTGAAGTGCCGTCGTCGCCGCAAGCGCCCAGTCGAGCCACGGTCCCGCATCACTCTCTCGATAAGCATAAAGGGTCAAGCAGGCCACGACGGCCAGTTCGGCATTGCGCAACGTATGGGGAACGATCTTGAACCATTCGATGTTGACGAAGCCGGAAATCGCCACCGACGCCAGCAGTGGCCACCACCAGATCAACGGTCTCCAGTCCCTTACCGGAAGCCCGCCCGCCCGCAGCACCAACGCTGCACAGCAAACCGCCAAGTGCAATTCACTGAAGGAAACGACCACACCCCCCGGCAAAGGCCGAGCCCAATCGAGCGGGAGCGTGACGAAAAGAACCGCTAAACCGGCTTTGGGGTATCGGCAGACGAACAGGGACTGAATCAGGAGGCCTATTCCCAACAGAGGATGAAAACAAGCAAACCCGGCTGCACTCAAAGCAAGGATGGAGATTGCAGCTCCCAGGCGGAAAATCATCGTTTGACTCTAGCTCAAGCCGCCGCTGATTAACAATGCACCGTCGTGTCGGGTCCCCTGATGCGATTTGATCAGGGCAGAGGATTTTTGATCTAATCCTCTCCATGGCCAAGGCCTGGCGAATACCCCTTGCAGCGCCCGATCTCGGGGCCGAAGAAATCGCTGCCGTAACCCGTGTCCTGCAAAGCGGGATGCTAAGCCGAGGCCCTTATCAGGAAGAGCTTGAAAGCGCCTTTGCCCGCTATCTGGGACGCCGCCACGCTATCGGCGTCAATTCCGGGACGAGCGGTCTTCACCTCGCCTTGCTGGCCGCCCGGGTGGCGCCGGGAGACTTGGTCTTAACTACGCCCTTGAGCTTCATCGCCTCTTCCAATTGCATACTTCATTGCAGGGCCACCCCCGTATTCGTCGACGTCGACCCGCAAACCGGCAACCTCGACGAAGCCCAGGCCCTTCAGGCCATGGGCGACCTGGCGGGAGGCGGCACTGCTGGCAGACGATGGCTGCCTCCACTCGTTGGGCGAAGCAGGCGCCTCAAGGCCGTGCTTCCGGTTCATCTGTTCGGCCAGCAGGCACCGCTGGGCGCTATCGTCGATTCGGCGGGGGAACTCGGCGTTGCCGTCATCGAGGACGCCTGCGAGGCCCTGGGAGCCCGGCGCCAAGGCCGGCTGGCCGGCGGTTGGGGTGACGCCGCCGTCTTCGGGTTCTACGCCAACAAGCAGATCACCATGGGCGAAGGCGGGCTGGTGGTGACCGACCATGAGGACTGGGCAGAGCGAATCCGGCACTGGCGAAATCAGTATCCCTGCCAGCCCAAAGGCGGCTGCGACAGGCTGCAGGCCGGATTCAGCTATCGCCTGGATGAAATGAGCGCGGCCCTGGGGCTGACTCAGTTGAAGCGGCTGGAATCGCTGCTGGCCATGCGCAGGGAAGTGGCCCGCCTCTACCAGGACCACTTGGGGGAGATCGAAGGCGTTGAACTGCTCAAGCCTTCGGCAGGCCGCCAAAGCCTCTCCTGGTTCGTCTACCTGATCCGCGTCCGGCGCCGCTTCAGGGACGTCTTAATCGAACGTCTGGCCCAGGAAGGCATTCCGGCCAAGGTGTATTTTCCGCCCATCCACCTGCAAGAGCCCTTCCGATCCCTGCTAGGATATCGGGAAGGGGCCTTCCCGGTTGCTGAAGAATGGGGCGCAACAGCACTTGCTCTTCCCTTCTTCCCCCGGATGGCGCCTGAACAGGTGGCCGGAGTGTGCCGCACGGTGAGAGAAGTGGTGACGTCGAGCGGCTAGCGGGCAGGGATACGGCTGGAAGGGTGATGAGAAACAAGCGCCTGATCACGGTAATGTGCCTCTTGGTCCTGTCGGCGGCGGTTCCTGGGCAAGAGACGGACGGGAAGGTCTTCTTGGACGCCACGGTTGCCTCGGGGCTTGACTTCGTGCAACGCCACAGCGGTTCCCAGATCAAATTGCTGCCCGACATCATGGGAGGCGGGGCGGCTTTCATCGACGTCGATCAGGACGGCGACCTCGACATCTACCTGACCCAGGCCCGTCTGCTGGGCGAGGCGCCGGACCCTGCCCTTTCCGATCAGCTCTTCTTGAATGTCTCGGTCGGTGGCCAAGGTCCGCAGTTCAAGAACGTGACCGCCTCAGCCGGAATCGCCGCCACCGGATTCGGCATGGGCGTAGCCTGCGGCGACGTCGACAACGACGGTTACCCGGACCTCTACGTCACCAACTGGGGCCCCAACCAGTTGTGGATGAACAAGGGAGACGGCACCTTCCGCTTGGCCCCGGCCCAAGGCGGACTCGACGACCCCCGCTTTTCAACCTCGGCCTCCTTTTTCGACTACGACCGGGACGGTTTGCTCGACCTCTTCGTGACCAACTACGTCGACATGAGTCTGGAAAACAAGGTCGACTGCTTCGCCGACAACTCGGCTCCCGACTACTGCGGCCCCGACGCCTACAAGGCCGTCCCCGACCGCCTCTTGCGGGGCAAGGGCGGAGGCGAGTTCCAGGACGTCACTTCCCAGGCCGGCATCGACTCGGCCTTCGGGGCGGGATTGGGGGTGGTCACGGCCGATTTCAACGGCGATGGATGGATCGACATCTACGTGGCCAACGACGGCGATCCCAATCAACTGTGGATCAATCAGAAGGACGGAACCTTTCGCGACGAAGCCCTGCTGGCGGGCGTCGCCCTCAACGCCGGCGGTCAAGCGGAGGCCGGCATGGGGGTGGACGCTTCAGACTTCGACGGAGACGGCGATCCCGACATCTTCGTGACTCATCTGATGGAAGAATCCAACACCCTCTACGTCAACCAGGGCCAGGGCTTTTTCGAAGACGGCACCATCGCCTCAGGACTGCATCTGCCCAGCCTGCCCTACACCGCTTTCGGAACCGCCTTTCTGGACTATGACAACGACGGGAATCCCGATCTGCTTTCCCTCAACGGAGCGGTGCGCGTCGATCAGCGCTTGCTGGCCGCCGGAGATCCCTTCCCGCTGGGCCAGCCCAACCAACTCTTCCGCAACACGGGCGGGGGCCGTTTCGAGGATGTCAGCCGCCATGCGGGAGAGGCTTTCCAGCTCTCGGAAGTGAGCCGGGGAGCGGCCTTGGGCGACGTCGACAACGACGGCGACACCGACCTGCTGGTCGGAAACGTCAACGGTCCGGCCCGGCTCTTGATCAACCAGGTCGGCACCCGCCAGTCCTGGATCGGCTTGCGGCTGCTGGGACGGGGCGGACGCGACATGCTGGGGGCTCAGGTCACCGTCCGTCCTTCTCAAGGCACGCCGCTGGTCCGCCAGAGCCGAAGCGACGGAAGCTACTGCTCTTGCCGGGATCCCCGCGTACTGGTGGGACTGGGGGCGAGAAAAGGCCCTTTCAAGGCCGAGATCCTGTGGCCGGACGGGTCACGCGAGAGCTTCGGCGACCTGGCTTCACAGCGCTATCACACCTTGCGTCAGGGAGAGGGGCAGGGGGTGCGGGAAAGCACCGGTGCCCGATAGGGCGTGGGGGGTCAGGGTCAGGCGGACCTGGTAAGGTTTTCATCATGTCCCGTTGGATCTGCCCTGTTTGCGGAAACGCCATGCTGGAGCGGCGCTGCAAACTGCACTGCCGCAACTGCCGCTACAGCGAAACCTGAAGCGATCTGGGTCTGCCGGTGTGGGCGGACGAACAGCCACCAAAACCTCCGGCCCGAGAAACGGGTTCCGGCAACTGACGGCGGCGCTTCCTACTTGATCTTGACCGGCTGAGGAGCCGGTTCGATGGCGTGATCGGGCTGGCTGCTGTTCCAAATCGACCGGACCACCATCCAACGCCCCTCTCGGCATCGCCAGATGCGCATGTACTTGTAAGAGTAAGTGGCGGCGGGATCGAGCGCGGCGCCGACAGACTTGGGCGAGGCGGTTCCCACGCCGCGTCCCCGTTCAAAAGCCCATTTCCCGGTGACCACCAACTCGTCGATCACCAGTTCGGTCCTCTGATCGACCTCATCGAAGAAGGCCTGCAGTTCGTCAACGTCGCCCCTGCCTACGGTGAGAGGCTGCTCGGGGTTCATGGCGATGCGGTCGGGCGCGATGTTTTCCAGGAAAGCGGCGGCATCGCCCCGATTGTAGGCTTGAACTTGCTTCTTGATCAACCGCCGGATTGCCTGTTCAGCGGATTCGGGCTTGCCGTCCATGCATCCCTTTCTGCCTTGAACTTGAGCGCCCCGAAGACTCCAGGTTACTAGCTTGGTTATGCTCCCGCAAAACACGCGCGAGGGCCGAACTGCTCAGGGCGCGCGCAGCACCTCCTGAGGGTCGATGCGGGTGGCCCGCAGCGCAGGGCGCAGGCAGGCCAGCATGGCCACGCCTGTCAGAAGCGCGGCGGCCAGAAGATAGGAAACGGGATCGAGAGGGCTGATCTCGAAGAGGCGCTCCGAGAGTAAGCGCGTGAGCAACAGGGAAGCTGGAATCCCGATGACGAGTCCCAGCAGCAGCAGGCGCGCGCCCTGAGCCAGGATCATGCCCAGGACTCGCGAGCGGGGCGCTCCCAGCGCCATGCGCAGGCCCATTTCCCAGGTCCGGGCGGCGACCTGATAAGACACGACTCCGTAAACCCCCACCGCCGCCAGCAGTACCGCCAACACGGCGAAGGAAGCCGTCAGACGCATGAAAAAGCGGTCGGGCGCCACCGACTGCTGAAGCAAGTCCTCCAGGCGCTGAAGAGAGGTTACCGGCACGTTGCCGTCGATCCCGGCCACTTCGCTGCGCAACAGGCGGGCCACCGTCTCGGAAGGCGCCGAGGAGCGCACGACCAGATTCATGTTGCGGGCGGGAAAGAGGCTCTGTGGAAGATACATTTCAGGACGCGGCGCGGACTGCAGCGAATTGTGGCGCACGCCTTTGACCACTCCGACGATTTCCACCTCGCGTCGGCCCAGCAGCAGCCTTTCCCCCACCGCCTGGCGCGGCTCCAGGGCCGGAAAGTAGCGCTCCACCAGGGCGTCGCTGACGATGACCACCGAGGCGTTGCTGTCGCGGTCGGCGGCCTCGAATTCGCGCCCGGCCAGCAGTTGCAGACCAAGGGTGCGGAAATAGCCGGGAGTGACCTGGCGATACCAGGCCGTCGGCTGGTCCTCTCCGGACCCCTCCTGAGGACGTCCGGGGATGTCGAAACCTGTGTCGGTATCGGCCCCGCTGAGAGGAAGCACCGAGATGGCAGCCGCCTCTTCCACTTCCCCCCGAGCCTGCAGACGCTGCAAGAGCTGGTCCCAGAAGGCGTTGATGGCGGGGGGGTCGGGAAAGCGGTCGGGGGTGAGCGAGAGCTGCAAGGCCATGACGCGATGGGGACGAAAACCCACGTCGACGCTCATAAGGCGGTCGAAGCTGCGCACCAGCAACACGGCCACCACCAGCAGCAGCACCGCCATGGCCATTTCCCCGGTCACCAGCACGCTCCTCATCCAACTCCCCGCCGAGGTGCCTCCCGAGCGGTTGCCTTCCTGCAAGACTTGCGAGACGTCGGTTCGGGAAGCGGTGCGGGCGGGGACGATTCCGAACACCAATCCCGTCAGCAATGAGACGGCGGCGGTGAAGAGCACCACCCTCCAGTCGAGTTGCACGGCCTCGAGACGAGGAATAAGGGGAGGCGCCAGAGCCGTCAAGGCTTGTACGCCCAGCCAGGCCAAAAGGAGTCCGCCTACCCCGCCCAGCAGCCCCAGCAGGGTACTCTCGGCCAGCAGTTGGGCTACCAGCTCGCCCCGGCGGGCGCCCATGGCGGAGCGGACTGCCATCTCCCGTGAACGCGCGGCGGAACGGCTCAGCATCAGTCCGGCCACATTGGCGCAGGCGATGAGCAGCACCACCGCCACCACTCCCAGAAGCACCCAAAGCGCCTGGCGTGCCGGCGCCACCAGTTGGTCGAGGAGGGGCACGACCTGTATGCGCACGCCTTCATTCTCGGGGAACTGAGAGCCGATGCGCGCCATCATGGCGTCCAGTTCCTGCTTGGCTGCATCCACCCCGACTCCGGCCTTGAGACGGGCCACGCAGCGCAGGAAGAAATTGCCCCGGCGTGCCTGTGCCGGATCGAGCCTGAGGGTGGCCCACAGATCTGGAGCCGGTCCCAAAGGGGTGCGGAAGCCCTCCGGCAAAATGCCCACTACGGTCATCATCTCACCATTGATGCTGAGGCGCTCGCCGACCGCCTCGCTCCTCGAGCCCAACCTGCGTTTCCAAAACGCCGATGAGAGCAAGACCACCGGCTCGGCGCCAGGCTGATCGTCGGAACGCCGAAAGTCGCGTCCCGCCACCGGCTCGACTCCAAAGGTGGCCATGTAGTCCCAGGAAACCATGCCCATGACCAACCGTTCCGCTTCGCCCTCGATCAACAGGTTGGCAGGCTGAAATCCCCAAGCCGACATGGTTTCGAAGGAATCGCTGCCTTGCTTCCACTCCAGGAAGTTAGGGACCTCGATCCACTCTTGTTGGGGGCCGCCCCGCGATGAGAAGTCCTCCCACAGGGTGACGATGCGATGAGAATCGGGAAAAGGCAGGGGTTTGAGGAGGATTCCGTCAACCACGCTGAATATGGCGCTGTTGGCTCCGATTCCAAGCGCCAAAGTAAGCACGATGACGAGGCTGGTCAGGGGGCTGCTCCACAAGGCTCTGCGAGCATAGCGGAAGTTACGGATCAGGCCTTCCATTCGAATGTCCGTTTCTTACGTTCTGCGCCCGGCGAGCCGCAAACATCCACTATAGGGCAGGATGAGGCAAAAGAAAAGAGCATTTCTCGCCGTGGGGACGACCGGCAAGGCAGAGTATGGTAAAAGCGCAACAAGAGCATGCGCTTGAAGGAGTACCTCGAGGGGAGTAAAGCCGCCCGTCCCGAATACGGCTTCGTCGACCTGCACGGTCATCTGATTCCGGCCGTGGACGACGGGCCCCGCAGTCTTGCCGAGGCGCTGGAACTGCTGCGCGGCGCTCACCGCCATTCGACCCGCCAAGCGGTAGCCACGCCTCACGCCTTTACCTCCAAGTGGGGGCTGGCCGATCCCGCTGAGGTGGTCAAGGCCTTTACCCGTTTCCGCCGCCAACTGCAAGCCAGGAAAAGCGATCCGCGCTACCGCTTCCTCGACTCGATGGCAATCTCGGCGGGAGCCGAAAACAAGGTCTGCCCGCGCTTCCAGCGTGCCCTTCAGAAGAGACGCGTGATGACCCTCAACGGCAGCCGCTATGTCCTCACCGAGTTCCACTCCTACCGGGATGAAGGGGAATTGGACGGCGCGCTTGGAGTCATCTGGGGCGCCGGATTGATTCCCGTGTTGGCTCATCCTGAGCGGTTGGTTTCGCGCCGCCGCTGCCGGGAACTCTTTCCCCGCCTGGCCCGAGACGGCTGCCTCTTTCAACTCAACGCGCCCAGCCTGAGCGGAACCTTCGGGCCGGAGGCGCGCCGCAACGCACTCCACCTGCTGCGCCATCTCCCCCAGTCCTGCCTGATCGCCTCCGACGGTCACCGGCCCCGCACCCGTCCCCTCAAGCTGCTCGACACCTGGCGCAACCTTTCGCAGGAATACAGCGCCCAGCAGGTCAGGAACTGGATGCACCTGTTCCCTTCGCGAATCCTTCTCAATCAAGACCTGAAGGAGGGACGGGAACTCGATTCCTTGCCCCAAGACTTCCCGCAAGCCGCCTCATTCCCTTAAGCCAGGCAAGATTTTTGCCGAAAAGCTGGCAAAAGGAGGCACACTGTATCTAGGGAGCAGCCTCATACCGCCGGGAGCATTGGCCCTTCACCGCGGTCACTGAAACTTGGCGCGACGTGCGTGAATTGTTAGCCACCTAGTGGCCCTCGGGAGAGGACGCAGTCGAGCGGCTCGCTCCTTGGGGCAGCGAAGCGGAACAGCACTGAATGGAAGCATGAACGGTATCCAGAGCCGGGAACTCGGCAATCTCAGTCGCGCCCAGTTCGCCTTCAAGGGCGAGCGCTGGGGAGAGTTGCGCGAGGGCTCGCTGCTGGCTGGAGGCGTCTATCTGGCGGGCTTCGTCCTGTTCGATCTGCTGGGACGCAGCGCCGAAATCTGGCCCGGAGTAGGCGTGTGGGCCCCGGCGGCCGGCTTGAGCCTGGCTGTGCTCTTGGCTTTCGGGCTGCGCTGGACGCCTCTGGTGGCCTTGGCCTATTTCTTCTCGGCCCTGACTTCGGGGCCGGGAACCGCCCATCTGGCCCAGTCGCTTTTGTGGTCCGCGGGGGCCGCCTTGGCCGTGAGCGCCGGCGCCTGGGTTCTCATGCTGCGTCTGGGCTGGGACGCCCGGCTGCGCCAAATGCGCGACTTGGTCCTTTTCCTCTTTGTCATCGCCTTTTTATCGCTGTTGCTGGCCCTCCTGAAAATCGGAGTGCTCAGCACCATGGGGGCGGACTACGGGATGGAAGGCCTGCGAATCCCGGTGATGTCGTGGGCGGCGGAAGCCCTGGGCTTGCTGCTGGTCACTCCCTTTCTGCTCCTCGTCTTCTTTCCGGGAGTGCGCAAGGTGGCGGGAAGGCGCCTCACACGCCAGTCACTCGCTTCTCGCTCGCCAAACGTCTGGTTGCACGCCTGCAGTCTGACCGCGGTGACCGCCTTCACGCTCTGGCTGGTGCTCTTCCTTACTTCTCCGGCCAAGACCTCACTGGGGCATCTGATCTTCCTGCCCTTGATCTGGGGCGCACTGCGCTTCGGACTGGAAGGCGCCGCTACCTTGCTGCCCGGCATCGGCCTGGCTTCCCTCTTCTCCAGCTCTTCCTACGGGCTGCAGGGTCCTCACGTCGACGAGGCGCAGGCACTGCTGCTCACGCTGGGCTTGACGGGCCTGGTGCTGGGCGCGGTGGTTTCACAGCGTCATCGGGTGCTGCACCAGTTGGGTATCGAGAAAGCCTACTTGGAACAACTCTTCCAAAGCGCTCCCGAAGCCGTCGTCATCGTCGACAACCAGAGCCGTATCCTGCGAGCTAACGCCGAATTCACCCGCATGTTCGGCTATGAACAAGAGGAATACCTGAACCGCCGCGTCGATCATCTGATCGTACCCGCCGATTTTCGCGAAGAGGCCCTGACGGTGACCGGCAAAATCATGAACGAAGGCAGCGTCAGCCTTGAAACCGTGCGCCGCCGCAAAGACGGCAAGATGATCAACGTCTCGATTCTGGGCACTCCCATCAAGGTCGATGGAGGGCAGGTGGCGGTATACGGCATCTATCGCGACATCACGGAGAGGCGCGAACTTGAAGAGCAACTGCGCCAGTCGCAAAAGATGGAAGCGGTGGGACGCCTGGCGGGCGGCATCGCCCACGACTTCAACAACCTGCTTACGGCCGTGCTCGGCTACAGCGACCTGCTGAGGGAAAACAAGTCGACACCGGCGCGATTCGATCACTACGTCGAAGAGATCCGCAAAGCGGCTGACCGGGCCAAGTCCCTGACCAGCCAACTGCTGGCTTTCTCGCGCAAGCAGGTTCTCTCCCCGAAGGTGGTTTCGTTGAGCGAGATCGTCTCAAACATCGAGCCGATGCTTCGCAGGCTGCTGGGAGAGCGCATCGAAATCAAGATGACGCTGGACAGGCACGCCGACCGGGTCGAAGCCGACCCCGGCCAGATCGAGCAGGTCATCGTCAATCTGGCCGTCAACGCAGGCGATGCCATGGACGGCGCCGGCAACATCAGCCTCAGGGTTAAGCCCATTTGCCTGGACGAGGCCTACTCGCAACGCCACAGCATTCTTCCGGGACAATACGTGCTGCTGGAGTTCCAGGATGACGGATGCGGCATGCCTGCCAATGTCCAGCACCGGGCCTTCGAACCCTTCTTCACGACCAAGGAACCGGGCAAGGGGACAGGTCTGGGACTGGCCACCGTTTACGGCATCGTCAAGCAAAGCGGCGGACATATCGACCTGCGCAGCAACAGCGGCCAGGGAAGCTGCTTCAGCATCTATTTCCCCCAGGTGACCGACCAGCCGGCGCTGGGCAGAGTGAGGCCTCAGGCCAGGGACGACTCCACTCGAGCAACCGTCCTGCTGGTGGAGGACGAGGAGGGCATTCGGGAATTGATCGCGGAGGTGCTGCGCGAGAACGGCTTGCGGGTGCTGGAAGCCCGCAACGGCTCCCACGCCCTGCTCATGGCCGAAGCCTACGGGGGAGTCATCGACTTGCTGCTGACCGATGTGGTCATGCCCGAAATGAGCGGCCGCGAACTCTCTCACCGGCTGCAAGCTCAACGCTCCGGCATCCTCACCTTGTTTATGTCGGGCTACACGGGACGCGATCTGATGCGCGAGCACGATCTTCCCATCGACGATTTCATTCAGAAGCCTTTCGCACCCTCCGACCTGCTCGAAAAAGTGACTTCTCTGCTCCCCCGTCACGACAGTCAGGCCGTTTGAAGACCCGCCCCCTCAGGCGCTCAAGGGAGCGCGGCCACTCACTCTCTGCAAGATTTCAAGGGGAGCCTGAGCCGGATCGACCAGCGACTTGCGGGCCACCATGAAGGTTTGCTCCAGCGCATACTGACCGGAGAGGGCGGCGTGGGCCACCCGGTCGGTAAAAACCATCCAGCAGGAGCCGGGCGGGAACTCCAGGTGGATCTTGGGCGTGGTGTCCTGAAACTCGCGGTCTTCCTTCATGGCATGGTGCAGGCGCAGCATGAAGTCGTCATAAGGGGGACGCGCCGCCACGGGCAGGCCAACCGCCTTGCCGGCCTTGAGCAACGAGTAGCGAAGCCGGGTCCAGCCCTCCAGGGGCGAGGGGTAGTCGAGTCCGCCGCGGGAAGTGAAGCGTTCAACCAACTCCTGGTAGGAACTGGTGGTGATCCAGCGGCGTGACTCCTGCGGATTGATGTTGGTGAAAAAGCGCAAGATCAAGTCGCCGTTAGTGGGGCGGGTGGGAAAGTTGTCGAGGTGGAGCAAGTCGTTGCGGGCCCGCCGGCGCAGGTTGCGTCCCTTTTCCTGAAAGGGGCGGAAGCTGGCGTAATCGAGCCTCCAGTGCCCGGCATAGGGCGCCAGGAAACCGCCCAGGAACTGCTGCACGCTGTTGGAATAGCGCCGCATGATCTGGTGCAGGCGGCGGGAATCGTCCGCCGACAACCCGGCCGCTCCCGTGACCTTGTCGCTCAGGGGACGGTAAGCGATGTTCTTGTGAAACTGGGCCGAGGTCTGCTTCTGTTGCAGCAGGAACTGGCGGTCCGAGTCTGGGAATTCGAACGGAGTACGGGGAAAGAAGACGATCTTTCCCTCCTCCAGCCAACTGCAGTGGCGACGGGCCGCCTCAGGGCCCGCCTGAGGACTCTCGACACTGACGATGACGTCCTTTTCCATGGCCCCCGAGTGTATCACCGGCGCCCCCGGCGAATGAAGGAGGCGGGGCTGCTGCCTCGTTAGATATAGCGAGCGGCCGCATACCGCCGAGAGCAATTAGGCCTCCAGGGCGGTTGCTGAAACTTGATTGGTGTGAACTTGTTGGCCACCTAGTGGCCCTAGAAGCCCATGACCAGGCGCAGCTTGTCGGTCCATGCCAGCGCCGCCGGGGGGCCGTCCTGGGCGGCTTGGGCCAGAATCTTGCGGCGCAGATCCAGATTGCGGTTCAGGGAGCGCAGGGTGCGGCGGGCCAGGAAAGGATGGCGCAGCGCCGAAATGAGGTCTTCGGCCATCCGGTAGGCAGGCAGAAAGTACTCGTTTCGACGGCGGCTGAAATCGCTCAGGTCGGCCTCATCGAGGCGTCCCTCCGGCAGCCTCCGGGCCAGCAGGTCGGCGGCCAGGCGGGCGTCTTTGAGAGCGATGCTCATACCCTGTCCGGTCACCGGATCGACGGCCCCGGCCGCATCTCCCAGGAGCAGCAAACGGCGCCCATGACAGCGCTCCAGGCGCTGGCCCAGGGGGGCGGCGGCCTGCACCTGTGAAGGCGTCCGCGAGCCTTCGAGTTCAGCCTGCAAACGGGGGAAACCGTCCAGCAACCGCAGGAAGGACTGGGGCTTGGCGCCTCCCAGAGGACTCCCGCGATGATGCAGCAGCATGGTGACCAGCGCTCCGCCCTGGGGCTGGGGAGCCACGTAGGCTTCGCCCGCGCGATGGCAGTGGACGTCCACCATGGTGGTATCGCCCCGGTAGCGGTCGAAGCGGGCCCGCAAGGCGAAGCGGCGATGGCGGGCGATATGTCGCTTGATGGCGAAGCGGCGGGGCAGGCGGGAACGGATTCCGTTGGCGCCGATAAGCAGGCGTCCTTGGATGGTGCGGCGTCCGCCGCGGCGGCGGATGCACACCTCCACACCTGATCGATTCACCCGCACCGAGTCGGCCTGGGTCTCCTGCATCCACTCCACGCCGGGACTCTCGGCGGCGAATTCAGCCAGCGCGCCGTCCAGCGCCAGGCGGGGAAACGCGCGGCCCCGCAGATCCGGCGAGATGAGGGAAAAATCCAGCTCGACTGTGGCCCCGCTCTCGGCTTCGATAAAGCGTATGCCCTGGAATGACTGTCCGCAGGTGAGGCGCGCCAAGACTCCCATCTCACGCAGGATGCCCACGCCGGCCGGCATCAGTCCTTCACCGCACACCTTGTCGCGGGGAAAGCGGGCCTTGTCGAGCAGGGCGATGCGCAAGCCTTGCCTGGCCAGCAAGGCGGCGGCAGCCGCCCCCGCCACGCTCGCACCCACAATCACGGCGTCGTAGCGCATCCTTCGATGGTACACGAGAGAAGAGGAAAGGACCCGCAGGCGGTTGGCCGGCATAAACCAGATGGGGCTTAGACCCCACCTCTCAGGCATTTGGCGCAGCAGCGGCCAATCGCACATGCCACCAGCGACAGTGGCGGAAGGGCCGGTCCCGAGCGGGGCGCCCCAGACGCAAAGCGCTCTCTCAGCAGGCAAGCGAGGCTGGCACACGCGTTGCTTCGCTTGAACCTCGATGGTCCATGCAAGGCTTCCAAGTGTTGACTATTGGCTGGGCCGCGTGCCTTGTCAGATGGCCTGCCCCGTCAAGACGGATTGCGGCCGCTATGTCCAACTGATCGCCGAGGGCAATGACCGCAAGGCCTACTTGACGGCCCGCTCGCCCAATCCCATGGCCTCGGTGTGCGGACGCATCTGCGCCGCTCCTTGCGAGGACTTCTGCCGCCGAAAAACCGTGGATGCTCCCCTCACCATCCGTGCCCTCAAGCGCTTCGTAACCGAGCGCTTCGGAGTGGAGTCGCCCCATTCAGGGACATTCAAGGAGTTGTTCCAAGGCCGTTTGCCGGAAGGCAACCGCTGGCCCGGACACCTGCCGGAAGCCCCCGCCCCCGCGCCCTCGGGCCGGAGAGTGGCCGTCATCGGGGCCGGTCCTGCCGGTCTTTCCTGCGCCCACGACCTGGCGGTGATGGGACATCAAGTGACCATCTTCGAGGCCTCTCAGCGAGCCGGAGGCATGGCCTTCCACGGAATTCCCGAGTTCCGGCTCCCCAGTACCCTGCTCGACCGCGAAATCGGCGCCATCGAAGAGATGGGAGTTGAAATCCGCTACAACACGCCTCTGACTGAGGAAATGGGTCTGGCGCAACTCAAGGCACAGGGATTTGAGGCCTTCTTCATCTCGGTCGGCGCTCAAAAGGGGCGCCTGCTGGACTGTCCCGGCAGCGAGTTGGACGGGGTGGTGCGGGCTGTCGACTACCTGCTCAACATCAACAACGGCTTCCGTATCCCCAGGGCCAAGAAAGTCCTGGTGGTCGGCGGCGGGTTCGTGGCCTTCGACGCCGCCCGCATGGCCTTGCGGGCAGGAGCCGGAGAAGAGCCGGAGGCAGGCGCGGAGGGAGGAGACATTAAAACCGCTCTGGACGCCGCCCGCCTGGCAGCGCGCGCCGGAGCCGAAGTCACCCTGGCCAGCCTGGAGAGCTATGAGGAAATGCCCGTCACCCGCAGCGAGCAGGGACGGGAAGAATTCGAAGAAGCGCTGCGCGAAGGCATCCGATACCTGCCCCAGCGCAGCGTGACCCGCTTCCAAGGGGAGAAGCGCGTCGAACGGGTCCAGATGATCGGCGTCAAGCGCACTTACGACGAGGAGGGCCGCTTCGCCCCCGTGATGGACGACTCGATCCATGACGAGGCTGAAGCCGATCTGGTCATCCAGGCCATCGGACAGCAGGTGGACGTCGGCTTCCTGCGTCCTCAGGATGGAGTGGAGCTGACGCCCTCGGGCGCCATCAAGGTCGATCCCGAAACCCTGGCCACCAGCGCGCCGGACGTTTTCGCAGGGGGCGACGCGGCCTTCGGGCCCCGCAACCTGATCGAAGCGGTGGCCAACGGAAAGCAGGCCGCGGCAAGCATCGACGCTTTTCTCGACTCGGACTTGCAGGCCGCTCAGCCCTCCTTCGTATTCCGCTTCGAAAAGATCCCTACGCGGCGCTTCCAGCGCACTCCAGGCTACGAACAGATCGGCCGCAGGCCGCCGCCGACCACCGACCTCGACCGTCGCAGCGGCGTCAGCGAGGTGGAGACCGGCTACGCCGAGGAGGAGGCGCGCCTTCAAGGGGAACGCTGCCTCCACTGCCACGTCCAGACCATCTACGACCCGGTCAAGTGCGTTCTCTGCAACCGATGCGTCGATATCTGCCCGGTAGACTGCCTCAAACTGGTCCCGCTGGAAGAACTGGATATGCCACCCGAGCAGATCGAGGAGGCCCGCCGGGCCGGCCAGGTGGACGAAGGCCAGGCGGCATCGGCCATGCTGAAGGACGACGACATCTGCATCCGCTGCGGACTGTGCGCCATCCGCTGTCCCACCGACGCCATGACGATGGAGGTTCTCTACTATGAGCCGCAATGAAGACCAAGAGAAAGGCCGACCCATCAAGCGCCGCCAACTGTTCAGCAAGCTGGGAGCCGGCATGGTGGGAGCTTCGCTAGGCATCCCCGTCATCATGTCGGCCCGGGCCCTGGTCCCCGACGCGCTTTACGAAAAGCCCCTCCGCTTCAAGGCGGGGCAGCCTGAACAGTTCACCCAGGGACCTACCTTCATCGCCGATCAGAACGTCTTCGTCTTCCGCGAGGACCAGGCCTTCTACTGCATCGGGGCCACCTGCACCCATCTGGGATGCACGGTGCAGATCGTCAATGTGGGACGGGGAGTTTCTCAGACCATCGAGTTTCACTGTCCTTGTCACGGCAGCAAGTTCCGCGCCGACGGAACCAACTACGCAGGCCCCGCGCCGCGCCCGCTCAGCTATTTCAGGCTGGCTCTGGCGCCTGACGACCGGCAACTGGTCGTCGACCTTTCCCAACAGGTTGAGAAGGGTTGGAGGTTGAGCTTGAGTTAGAGCCGATCAACACGGAGGGCCGACATGCCCGATACGAGAGCCCCAAATCGCAAGTTCACGCTCCGGGACCTGACCTGGACCTGGACGCCCAGAAGCGCGCGCGAAGCCGGAGATGCAGTCGTCCGCAACTTCTATCTCCACTGGTTTCCCAGCAAGGTCAACAAGCGCTCGGCGGCCACAACCTACTCCTTCTGGCTAGGGACCGTCTCAGCCTTTCTCTTCCTGCTGCTGACCCTGACGGGCGTGGTCCTGATGTTCCTCTACGTACCTTCGGTGGAACGCGCCTACGGCTCGGTCAAAGACCTTGAATACGCCGTCAGCTTCGGAGCCTTCCTGCGGGCTGTCCACCGCATAGCCGCTCACTTGATGGTGGCCGTAGTCTTTCTCCACATGGTGCGGGTTTTTCTGACCTCGGCCTACAAGAACGGAGTCATGGCCAACCAGAACCGGCCCCTCAATTGGTATCTGGGCTTGGTACTTCTGTTGCTGACCCTCCTTCTCAGCTTCACGGGATACCTGCTCCCATGGGACCAGTTGGCCTACTGGGCCATCACCGTAGGAACCAACATCGCCCGAGCCGTGCCCCTGATCGGGGAGGAACTGCGCTTTCTGCTCTTGGGGGGACACGAGATCAATCAGAATACCTTGATCCGCTTCTATGTGCTGCACTGCGTTTTTCTGCCCCTCATTCTGACCCTGATCTTCGTCTGGCACATGTGGCGCATCCACAAGGACGGCGGGCTGGCCAGCCACGATCAGACGGCCTTGCAGGAAAAGGCCGAGCCGGCCGAGCCCTCGCCCAACAAGACCTACACCCTGATGGGAGTGAGCGGAGGAACGACGGCGACGGTGCAGTCGGCGCTGGTGCGGGAAGACCGCCATCAGGTGCAGACGGTTCCCGGCCTGGTGAGGCGGCTGCTGGCGGTGGGGCTTCTGACCATGTTCGTCGCGGGAGTGCTGGCCGTATGGCTGGGAGCGCCGCTGGAAGAAGCCGCCAATCCCCAGGTGACGCCAAACCCGGCCAAAGCGCCCTGGTACTTCCTTTGGCTTCAGGAACTGGTGACGATCACGACCGTGCGTATCGGCGCATGGACCCTCAACGGCGCACTTGTGGGCGGCGTCCTGATTCCCGGACTGCTGCTGCTATGGGCCTTCTTGGTTCCTAGCCTGGACCGCAGCGGACCGTCCACCGTGGCCGTGTGGTTCCATTCCCGCCGACGCCTGGCCAATACGATTTTCTTGCTGATTTGCCTGGCGCTGGTGGTCCTGACCGTAGTGGCCACCTTCATGCGCGGGCCCTTCTGGGATTTCTACTGGCCCTGGCAACAGTGGCCCTCGCATCCCAGCCGTCTTTAGGAGACAGCACCGTGTTCTCAAAGGACCGTCCCCTGCTGTGGGCTTTCAGTTTTCTCTCCCTGCTGGTCTGCCTCTGGGTCATCTGGGACCAGGCCGCTCCCCCCTACCAGGCCTACCAGCAAGAGTTCCGCGCCCTTATCGAGGAGCGCTTCGGACCAGAGCGGGCCGCCGCCACGCCCATGGGCCTGCAGCAAGTGTGGCTTGAAGAAGCCCGGCGGGTGGACCGCTGTACGAGCTGCCATCTGGGCGTGACCTGGGAGGGCCTGGGCAACGCCCCTCAGCCTTTCAGCTCCCACCCGCCCGGCTATCTCGACAAGCATCCCGTGGAGGACTTCGGCTGCACTCTGTGTCACGGCGGCCAGGGCTTCGCCACCCGCCTGCCCGACGCCCACGGATGGGTGGCTCACTGGGAGGATCCGCTGCTGGACAGCCAGTTGGGAAAAGACTACCGCATGCAAGACGAGTGGACCTTCACGCAAATCAAGTGCAACACCTGCCACCGCTACGACAAGCAGACCGAGGGGGCCGAACAGATCAATAAAGGGAAGCGGCTGATCCGGGATAAGGGCTGCCGGGCCTGTCACGTGATCAACGAGCGGGGCGGCTCGATCGGCCCCGACCTGACCTTCGTGGGAGACAAATCGCCCGAGCACTACGACTACTCGCGCCTGACAACCATCCCTTCCTTTTTCTCCTGGCAGGTGGCGCATTTGCAGAAGCCCAAGAGCTATTCGCCGGACACGGTGATGCCCGATTTCGGCTTTAACAGCGAAGAGGCCCGCAGCATCGGGCTGCTGCTGATGAGTTGGAAGGACGTCGAACTGCCTCTGGAGATGTATCCGGGGGGAGTGATCCGGGACATACCCACCGAGGAAGAACTGGAACGCGAACGCATGATGATGGAAGGCGAGGGCCGTTTCTTCGTGGAGAACACCTGCTTCATCTGTCATGACGTGTCCAGCCTTGGGGTCGAATCGGCCACCAAGATCGGTCCCGACCTGGCCCTGGCCGTGGAGGACGCGCCCAGACGCTTCGGGCGCACCCTGGAGTCGTTTCTTCTCAATCCCACGGGAACCATGCAAGTGGTGCTTTCCAAGCAGATCGAGCTGAGCCGCGAGGAGCGGCTGGAGGCCGTACGGCTGCTGGAAATCGCCTATGAGAGATACCAGGCTCAACAAGCCGAGAGCCAAGAAGAGAATTAGCCTCAGAGGCCGAACCAAGAGGAGGTAAGTGATGTTTGGCAAGACGTTAGGAGTCCCCAGATGGGGATGGACTTTGATTGTTGTGGCGGCGCTCGCTTTGGGGTTCTTCGCCTGTCAAGGAGGAGAACCGCAAAGACGCGGAGCCGCCACGGGAAGCGCTGCCGATGCCGCCACGGCGGCCTACGTGCCGCCAGGCGACCTCGACCAGCACTACCTGTTTTACTCGGGCGGACATTCCGGAAACGTCTACGTGGCCGGAATCCCCTCCATGCGCCATATTTCCACCATTCCGGTCTTCGCGCCCTATCCCGCGACCGGATACGGGTTCGACGACGAGAGCCGGGAAATGCTGGGCGACTTCACATGGGGCGACGTCCACCATCCCTCGCTCTCCAAGACCGAGGGCGTCTACGACGGCCGTTGGCTTTTCGTCAATGACAACGCCAACGCCCGTTTAGCCCGGATCGACCTGCGCGATTTCAAGACCAAGCAGATCTACGGTCCCATCGCCAATCTGTCGGGCAACCACGGCAGCGCCTTCGTGACCGCAAACACCGAAATGATCCTCTTCGCCTCGCGTTTCGGCATCCCCATACCCAAGGGGACCTACGCCACCATCGAAGGTTACGCGACCGACTACAAGGGCCTGGTGGGAGCCGTCAAGGTCGATCCCGACAGCGGGGAGATGAGCATGGGGTTCCAGATCGTGACTCCGCCTTTCGATTGGGACCTGGGCTCCACCGGACGCGGCCCTTCAGCCGAATGGGCGCTGTGGACCTGCTACAACTCCGAGCGGGCCATCGGCGAACTGGAGAAGACGGCCAGCGCCAATGACCGCGACTACGCCATCGCCGTCAACTGGAAGCTGGCGGCTCAAGCGGTCGCCGACGGCAAGGGACAGAAGATCGGTGGTGTAGACGTGCTCGACCCCGCCGAGAATCCCGGAATCGCCTATCTGATCCCGGTGGCCAAGAGCCCTCACGGAGTCGACTTCGGCCCTGACGGCACTTTCTTCGTCACCAGCGGCAAGCTGGAAGCCATCACCACCGTCTTCAGCTTCGACAAGATGCTGCAGGCCATTCAGGACCGGGACTTCAGCGGCGACGAAGACGGCATCCCCGTCCTCACCTACGAGAGCGTGATGGAGCGCGAGGTGCAGATCGGTTTGGGTCCGCTGCACACCCAGTTCGACAACCGGGGCAACGCCTACACCAGCCTCTTCATCGACAGCGCGGTGGCCAAATGGGACCCGCAAACGGGCGAGGTGCTGGACACCATTCCCGTCAGTTACAACATCGGGCATTTGTTGGTTCCCGGAGGCGACTCCATGCAGCCTTCAGGCGACTACCTCATTGCCCTCAACAAGCTCTCCCATGGACGCCACCTCAACGTAGGACCGTCCCAGCCCGAATCGAGCCAACTGATCGATATCAGCGGCGAAAGCATGCGGCTGCTCTATGACGCCTTCACCGAACCCGAGCCTCACTATGCCCAGGCCTGCCCGCGCGAGCTGCTCAATCCTATCGAGGTCTACCCTCAGGCGGAGAACGACGATCCAATGGCCATCTTCGACATCGCCGACGCCGGAGTGACCCGTTCAGGCAACCGTGTCGACGTCAAGATGGCGGCGGTGCGCTCGACGATGCATCCCACCAGCTTCGAGGTGCGACGGGGCGACGAGGTGAGCATCCACATCACCAACATCGAGCAGACTACCGACGAGCTTCACGGCTTGGGCATCAACGGCTACAACATCAACATCGTGGTTGATCCGGGAGAAACAAAGCATGTCACTTTCATCGCCGACAAGCCGGGAGTCTTCGCCTACTACTGCACCAACTTCTGCTCGGCTCTTCATCAGGAAATGCAAGGCTACATGCTGGTGCGCTAGTGCTGCCGGTCATAAGTTCTGAGCCAGGGCCGCCGTTCTTGTCCCTGACAGGGACAGACTCGCCAGCCCAGCGACTATGTTAGAAGTCAAGTCCGGGCTCGCTGAAGGCGAGCGATTCGCCAGCTCAGCGACTGTGTTAGAAGTCAAGTCCGGGCTCGCTGAAGGCGAGCGATTCGCCAGCCCAGCGACTGTGTTAGAAGCCAAGTCCGGGCTCGCTGAAGGCGAGCGATTCGCCAGCTCAGCGACTGTGTTAGAAGTCAAGTCCGGGCTCGCTGAAGGCGAGCGATTCGCCAGCCCAGGGTCAGCCCCGGCGAGCGCAAGCGAGACGGCGGCGCCACCCTGGGTTTCAGACGGCAAATGTGCGAACGCTGAAAGCGTGGGATAACGCCACAGAGTGGCTCAAAACCTTTGACGCACTGCACTAGGGCCGGTAGGTGGCCAACAAGTTCACACACGCGTCAAGTTTCAGCGACCGCGCTGAAAGCCCAATGCTCTCGGCGGTATGAGGTCGCTCGCTAGCTCCAAACACGATGGCCGGGGGGAGCCGCCCTCCGGCGCATCCAACCTTGGAGGACTGAAATGGGCAAACGTTTAGAAGCTCAACAAGCCGTTCTGCAGTCTCCGATCAACTCCAAGGCCCGCCTCTTTCTGCTGCTGGCATTGTTGGCGGCGCCCTTCATCTTCTACTTTCCGCTCTGGACCATGTCCTTTCAGTCCAACCAGTATCCCGATCCGCTGCGGCTGGCCATCTATATCGACCACCTGGAAGGCCAGAAGACGCCCAACCGCGATGATCTTCGCGAGATCAACTCGCTCAATCACTACATCGGGATGCGTCCTTTGCTGGAAAGCGACTTCTCCGAGTTTCTTTGGATGCCGTTCGTGGTCGGTTTCCTGCTGCTCATCATTTTGCGGGCCCTGGTCTTCGGCAGCGTCAAAGACCTGGTGGACATCACGGTCCTCTATCTCTATTTCGGAGGATTCGCGGCCTGGACCTTTTACTCGCGGCTCTACGAATACGGACACAACCTCGACCCCACCGCCGCCGTCACCGTCGCTCCCTTCACCCCGCCCTTCTTCGGACGCGTGCAGGTGGCCAATTTTTGGATCGAGAGCTACCCGGGAGGCGGAAGCTACGCCATGCTGATCTTCGGGCTCTTTCTGGCCGCCGCGCTGTTGACCGCCTACCTGGGCGGTCGTCAAGAGTGAGAATCATCCATGAAGACGTTGTTGACGATGACGCTCGCCTTGTTCACCACGCTGGCTACGGGAGGAACTTCGGTTCAACCGGTGGAGGTCGGTCCGTCCGGCGAATTCACCTCCATTCAGGAGGCCATCGAGGCGGCCGCCCCGGGACAAGTCATATCCGTCCTTCCCGGCGAGTATCGGGAGAATCTGATCGTAGACAAACCCGTTACTCTCTTGGGCGGCGGACAGGCGCATCTTCGGGGGCAAGGCAGCGGCGACGTGGTTCTGGTTCTGGCCGACGGGGTCCGTATTGAAGGCTTCACCATCAGCGGGTCGGGCAACAACATGATGGTCAGCGATGCCGGCGTGCGCGTCAAAGGACGCCAGGCTGAAGTTATCGGCAACCACATTCTCGACAACCTCTTCGGCATTTATCTCGACGGCTGCCGGCGGGCCCTGATCGAAGGCAACCGCATCCGGGGACGCGCCCACAAGCCGCTGGGGCAGCGGGGGGCCGGCGTCCACCTCTATGACGCCTACCACAACTTGCTGCGCCGAAACGACGTGCGCCAAGTCCGCGACGGAGTCTATTTCGACCACGCCGACTTCAACACGGTTGAGGACAACGAGTTCGCCGATCTGCGCTACGGCGTCCACTACATGTACTGCAGCGACAACACCTTCAGCCGCAACGTCTTCCGCGACAGCATAGCGGGTGTGGCGGTGATGTACACCGAACGGGTGCGCTTCAACCACAACTTGATTGTCAACAACCGGCGCGGCTACAACGCTTTCGGCTTGCTCCTCAAGGAATGCATCGACTCGGTGGCCGAGAGCAACCTGATCGTCAACAATGGACGCGGCATCTTTCTCGACAGCTCCCACCGCAATGTTTTCCGCCGCAACCTGGTGGCCTACAACGACATCGGACTGGTGCTTTACGCCAGTTCGCTGGAGAACCGCTTCACGCTCAACGACTTCATCGACAACTCCAGCACCCTGCATACGGTGGGCAGGGCCAAGGCCGACTGGAGTCCGCAAGGACAAGGCAATTACTACTCCGACTACCGCGGCTACGACCTCGATGACGACGGCGTGGGCGACGTTCCCCACCGCCTGCAGGACGCCTTCGAATACTTGCAGGGCAGCCGTCCACTGCTGCGCCTCTATCTCTCCAGCGCAGCAGCCGAGACCCTGGCGGCCGCCGAGCGCAGCTTTCCTCTGGTACCCTCCAGCCAGCAGTTCGACGACGCGCCCCGCCTGAAGCCGGTAAGCGGAGTTGAAAGCATGCCCGCCCTGGCTCAGTTGAGCCGCCGCAGTTGGCCGGCGGGAGTGGCGGCGGCCCTGGGATCCCTGCTGGCGGGATGTCTGGCCTGCTGGAGGTTGCGCCGATGAAGCCGCTGCTGCAAGTGCAGGGACTCAGCAAGTCTTACCAGGGGCGTCCGGCCGTGCAAGAGGTGTCCTTCTGCGTCCAGGCGGGACAATCGGTGGCCCTGTTGGGACCCAATGGCAGCGGCAAGACCACCATCCTTCGCTGCGTGGCGGGACTGTTGAAGGTGGACTCGGGAAGCATCTCCATCGCCGGCTTGCGCCAAAGCCGCAACAACCGGCAAGTCCGCCGCCATTTCACTTACCTGCCTCAACAAGCTTCTTTCCCCCCCGTCTTGAGCGCCTCAGAAATCATCGCTTTTCATGCCCGCCTGCGCGGGCTGGGGGAAAGAGAACGCCGCCAGGCCCTGCAGGAAGCCGGTATCCCGCAGCGCGATCAAGCCCGCCCCGTGTCCGGGCTGTCGGTGGGAATGCGCCAGCGCCTCTCGCTGGCCGTGGCGGGAATGGGCCAGGCCGAGCTGATGCTTTTCGACGAACCCACCGCCAGCCTGGACGTCGAAGCCGCCCTTCATATGCGCGAATTGGCAGGCCGCTGGCGTGAGCAAGGCCGGGCTCTGCTCTTCTCGACCCACGTTCTGGCCGACGTCGAAGGCCTGGCCGAGAAGGCCGTGATACTGGTGGATGGACGGGTCGTGGCAAGGCAAGACGTCGCCGCCTTGCGGGCTGAGTTGAGCCGCCGCTCTCTATTGCGGGTAAGAATGAAGAGCACGAGCCCCGCCCTGGCACAGGCGGCCAAAGAGGCCGGGGCAATCGAGGTCGGACTCAACGGCCGCTCCCTGCTGGTCACGGCTTCGCCTCGCCGGCGCTACCAAATCCTGGCCAGGCTGGCCGAGCTGGGCCAGGTCGAGAGCTTTCAAACCGAGGAACCATCAATCGAACGAGTTTACATGAGCTATGTGGATAAGCGAGACCAAGGCTGAGGTCAGGCGGATGGTGCTGTGCGCGGCTGCCGCGGCCATCCTGTCGGCCGCTTGCGGCGGCGGGTTGGAACCGCAACGGCTGCGCCTCGACGAAGACATCTGCAACCGCTGCCGCATGGCGATTTCCGAAAAACGCTACGCCGCCCAGGCGGTGCAGCCCTCGGGCGCGGCCTTCTTTGACGACATCGGATGCATGGCGCTCTGGCTGCGCGAGAACCGCACGGATCCGTCCACGGCCCTTTACGTGGTTGACTACCGCACTCAGCAATGGATGCCGGTCCACCAGGCCGTCTTCGTGCGCTCCCAGAGGATTCCCTCTCCAATGGGCTACGCAACGGCCGCTTTGGCCGATGCGGCAGGAGCCCGCCACTGGGCCCGAGAAATGGACGGGAGGTTGCTCACGTGGCAGCAGTTCCGTCGCGAGGTGGAACCTTGAAGGACTCTTTGCCTCAACCCGGCGTTGTGGCCGCTATCGCCCGCCAGGAGCTGCGCCTCACGCTGCGCAACCGCTGGTTGGCCTCCTACGCCGCCGTCTTGGCAGTCCTGACATTGGCGGTCAGCTACTTCGGGCTGGCAGTCATTGAATACACCGGGTTTCAGGGTTTTGACCGCACCGCCATCAGCCTGCTCAACCTGGTTCTCTACATCGTCCCCCTGGCGGCCATGATGATGGGAACGCAGAGTTTTCGTGCTGAAGGGGGAGCCACCGAACAGCTCTTCACCGAACCGGTCTTGTCTTCCGAAATCGTGCTGGGCAAACTGGGCGGGCTGGCCGCTTCTCATCTGCTCGCCACTCTGCTGGGGTTTGGACTGTCGGGCGCGCTCATCGCTTTCAAGGTGGGCAGCCGAGGATTTCTCAGCTATCTCTACCTGGTCGGATTCACTTTGGCCGTAGGCTGGGTCTTTATCGCACTGTCCAGCCTGCTCTGCATCCTGTCGGGACGCACCACACGAGCCTATGCGGTGGTCTTGGTGGTGTGGTTCTTCCTGGTTCTGCTATTCGACTTGCTGGTGATCGGACTCAGCTTTCTGCTCCCCGAGTTATGGGCCAACCGCCTGGCCGTGACGGCGGTCTTTCTCAATCCCATCGACGCCACCCGGGTAGCAGCCATGCTCAGCCTTGCGGGGAGCGAAGTCTATGGTCCGGCCGGAGCCCAGCTTCTGCGCTGGCTAGGAAGCTTGCCTCGTGCCGTGGCCCTGCTCAGCCTCACGCTGGCAGCCTGGTTCGCCCTCTCGGCCTGGACGGCTTCCTTCCTCCTCCGCCGCCGCGATCTTTAACGTGGGTGGTGGCCTCAGTCGTCGCGGCGGGTGAGGGCGGCGCGCATGTACTCGCGGCGCATGCGGGCGATGTTGCCGATGGAGATGCCCTTGGGACAGACCGCCTCGCATTCGGCGTGATTGGAGCAGTTGCCGAATCCGGCTTCGTCCATGGCGGCCACCATGCGCAAAGCCCGGCGTCGGCGCTCGGGCTGACCCTGCGGAAGGAAAGTGTACTGAGAGATCTTGGCCCCGGTGAACAAAGCCGCCGACCCGTTGGGACAGGAGGCCACGCAGGCGCCGCAGCCGATGCAGGTGGCGGAGTCCATGGCCAGATCAGCCATGTCCTTGGCGATGGGCAGGGCGTTGGCGTCGGGCGCATTGCCGGTGTTGATGCCGACGTATCCGCCCGCCTGCACAATCCTGTCGAAAGCGCTTCGGTCCACCACCAAATCGCGAATCACCGGGAAGGCCGCCGCCCGGAAAGGCTCGATGGTAATGGTGTCCCCGTCCTGGTAATGGCGCATGTGAAGCTGACAACAACTGACCCCGGCCACGGGCCCGTGAGCGACGCCGTCGATGGTGAGTCCGCAGGTGCCGCAAATGCCCTCGCGGCAGTCGCTGTCGAACTCCACCGGGATCTCCCCCTTCTTGATCAGCCGTTCGTTGAGCACGTCGAGCATTTCCAGAAAGGACATCTCGTCGGAAATGTCCTCCACCTGGTAGTCCACCAACCTGCCAGACGCCTGAGGACCGTCCTGGCGCCAGATCCGGAGCGTCAGATTGAGATTCTTGGCCATGTCTTCTTCCTGTCCGCCGCAGCGCCCGACGCTACTTGTAGCTGCGCTGAGAAGGGGTGACGTTCTCGTATTTCAGTTCTTCCTTGTGCAGTTCCCAACCCTGCTCCTCGCCCTTCCATTCCCAGGCCGCCACGTACATGTAATCGTCGTCGTTGCGCCGGGCCTCGCCTTCCTCGGTCTGATGCTCCTCGCGGAAGTGGGCCCCGCAGGACTCCTCACGCTTGAGAGCGTCGATGGCCATCAGTTCGGCCAGCTCAAGGTAATCGGCCACGCGGCCGGCGATCTCCAGGTACTTGTTGAGGGTGTCGTTGCGGCCCGGCACCGTCAGGTTTTCCCAGAACTCGCTGCGCAGCGCCCTGATCTCCTGCAAGGCTTCTTCCAGGCCTTGCTTGTTGCGCGACATGCCGACTTTGTCCCACACGATTTGGCCCAACTCGCGGTGATATTCGCGTGGGGTCTTGTTGCCTTTGATGGAAAGCAGCCGCTGCAAGCGCTCTTCCGCCTGGCGCGCCACCTCTTCGAACTCGCCGGCGTCGGGATCGACGGCGGGCAGATGGGCGTTGGCGATATAGTCCCCGATGGTGTAGGGAATCACGAAGTAGCCGTCGCACAGTCCCTGCATCAGAGCGCTGGCGCCCAGCCGGTTGGCTCCATGGTCTGAAAAGTTGGCCTCTCCCAGAACGTGCAGTCCCGGCAGGGTGCTCATCAGGTTGTAATCCACCCACAACCCGCCCATGGTGTAGTGGGTCGCGGGATAAATGCGCATGGGAACCTGGTAGGGGTCCTCTCCGGTGATGCGCTCGTACATGTCGAAGAGATTGCCGTACTTGTCCTCGATGACGTCGCGTCCCATGCGCTGAATGGCGTCGCGAAAGTCGAGGAAGACGGCTTTTCCGCTCTCCCCCACCCCGTATCCGGCATCACAGACCTCTTTGGCGCTGCGCGATGCGATGTCGCGCGGCACCAGGTTGCCGAAGGCCGGATACTTGCGTTCCAGGTAGTAATCGCGCTCGTCCTCGGGAATGCTGTTGGGCGAGCGGTCGTCGTCTTTCTTCCTGGGCACCCACACCCTTCCGTCGTTGCGCAGCGACTCGCTCATAAGCGTCAGCTTTGATTGATAGTCGCCCGAGACGGGAATGCAGGTGGGGTGGATCTGGGTGAAGCAGGGATTGGCGAAGGCGGCGCCCCGGCGGTGGCAGCGCCAGGCGGCTGTCACGTTGGAGTTGAAGGCGTTGGTGGAGAGATAGAAGACGTTGCCGTATCCCCCGGTGCAAAGAATGACGGCGTCCCCCGCGTGACGTTCCAGCTCGCCGGTGTCGAGGTTGCGGACGACGATGCCGCGGGCTTTGCCGTCCACCACCACTACATCCAGCATCTCGCGGCGCGGCAACATCTGCACCTGCCCGCTGTCGACCTGACGCATGAGAGCCCCGTAAGCCCCCAGCAAGAGCTGCTGGCCGGTCTGTCCCCGGGCGTAGAAGGTGCGCGAAACCTGGGCGCCGCCGAAAGAACGGTTGGCCAGGGTGCCTCCGTACTCGCGGGCGAAGGGCACGCCCTGGGCCACGCACTGGTCGATGATGCTGTTGGAAACCTGGGCCAAGCGGTAGACGTTGGATTCGCGGGAGCGATAGTCGCCTCCCTTAACCGTGTCGTAAAAGAGCCTCCAAATGCTGTCGCCGTCGTTGGGATAGTTCTTGGCGGCGTTGATGCCGCCCTGGGCGGCGATGCTGTGGGCTCGGCGAGGCGAGTCCTGGATGCAGAAGGCCTTCACATGGTAGCCCAGTTCGGCCAGGGAAGCGGCTGCCGATCCGCCCGCTAAACCCGTCCCGACCACGATCAGCTCGTGCTTGCGCTTGTTGGCGGGATTGATGAGCTTCATTTGGAATCGGTGGTTGTCCCAGATCTTCTCGATGGGTCCGCTGGGTACTTTGGAGACCAGTTTCATGCCTGCGCCCCTCCCGTCACGTAGATCCAAACCGGAATGAAGAGAAAGCCCACGGCCAGCAGCAAGGCCAAACCGATACCCAGGGCGCGGATCAGCGGCATGTAGCGGGGGTGGTTGGCGCCGAGCGACTGGAAGGCGCTCCAGAAACCGTGGCGGAGATGGACTCCCAGCAGGATCATCACCAACACGTAGAGTCCTGAGAACCAGGCTTCGCTGAAACGTTCGACGACCAGTCTGTAGAGGTCGCGCACAGGCCCGTCGACACCCTGCAAGCGGGTCACGTAACCGGCCTCCACCCCGCCCCCGAACTTCAAGGCGGCCAAGTGCCAGATGAGGAAGGCGAAGAGGATCAGCCCCGTCCAGATCATGGAAACCGAAGAGGTGTTTTTCTTGGACACGCCTCCGGCGTTTCCGCCCTTGCGGTACTTGACAGGACGCGCCCGCCGGTTGTGGATGGAGATGCGCACGCCGTTATAGATATGGACTCCGAAGACCAGGGCCAACCCGGCCTCGGCCAGGTAGAGCAGGACGCCCATGCTCTCCAGCGTATGAGCGTAGCGGTTGAAGTGGTCGGGATTGGGACTGAGCAGCAGCAGGTTGCCGGCCAAATGGCCAATGACGAAACCCACCAAGGCTAAGCCCGTCAGTCCCATGAGCACCTTCTTGCCGATGGTTGAAGACAATCCCCAGTAGGCATTGGACATGGTTAGCGGGCTCCTGGGTGTGCTCGACAGGCGGTTGAGGCGAGAGGGACAAAATCCAGCGACATGCCGAGATTAAAGATATCGGGAACAGGGGGCGAGTTCAAGAGTCGCCGAAGCCTTCCTTAGCCAAACGCAGAATGAGGTCGAATTCTTCTTCTTTGACCGGCTGCACGGAGAGGCGGGAGCGGTTGAGCAGGACCATCTGCTGCAGCGCCTCCACCTGGCGAAGGTCGGGCAGCGCAAGCAGCCTGGGAAACTTCTCCACGAATTCGATATCCACCATGAACCAGCGCGGATCATCCTGGCTGGCCTTGGGATCGTAGTGCTTGTCGTCGGGATCTTGCGCCGTGTGGTCGGGATAGCCTTCTTTGACCACCCGGGCCCGTCCGACAATTCCAGGAGGCTTGGCATTGGAATGGTAATAGAGGACTTCGTCTCCCGCCTTCATGTCGTCGCGCATAATGTTGCGGGCCTGGTAGTTGCGGACCCCGTACCAGGGAGAACGGCCGTCCCTTTTCAGATCGTCGATGGAGTACTCGTTGGGTTCGGACTTCATGAGCCAGTATTGCGCCATGCGTTTCCTCCTTCTGCTCTTTGCCTGCCATCCTGCTTCGCGGGTTAGGACGCCGCCGCCCTTTAGGGCGTTTCGGAAGGCCCGGCGAGCCCTACTCGTAGGCCGGGATTCCGGTGA
The DNA here is from genome assembly GCA_035471785.1 of Acidobacteriota bacterium. Taxonomy (NCBI): domain Bacteria; kingdom Pseudomonadati; phylum Acidobacteriota; species Acidobacteriota bacterium. Next base: position 14,586 of record DATIPQ010000049.1, on the reverse strand, counting down.
CGCTCTGGCCCAGGATGAGGGTGTGGATGTCGTGAGTCCCCTCGTAGGTGTAAACGGATTCCAGATTGGCCATGTGACGGAAGGGCGGATAGTCGCTGAGGATTCCGTTGGCGCCCAGGACGTCGCGGGCCATGCGGGCGATGTCGAGGGCGATGGAGACGTTGTTGCGCTTGCACATGGAGACATGGTCGAAACGCATCTTCCCCTGATCCTTGAGCCGGGAGAGGCGGAAGGCCAAAAGCTGCGCCTTGGTGATCTCGGTCAGCATCAACGCCAGCTTGCGCTGCACCAATTGGTGGGACGCGATGGGCCTGCCGGCGAACTGCTTTCTTTCCAGCGACCACTTGCGGGCCGATTCATAACAGGCCATGGCGGCCCCCACCGCTCCCCAGGCGATGCCGTAGCGGGCCTGAGTCAAGCACATGAGGGCGTTCTTCAATCCCTCGGTCTTGGGCAGCAGGTTGTCGGCCGGAATGCGGCACTGGTCGAAGATCAGCTCCGAAGTAATGGAGGCGCGCAGCGAATGCTTGTTGTGGTAATCCTTGGTCTCGAAGCCCTCGCTACCATTCTCAACCAGGAATCCGCGAATCTTGTCGTCGTCGCAGCGGGCCCACACCACGGCCACGTCGGCCAGAGAGCCGTTGGTGATCCAGGCCTTGGCCCCGTTGATGACGTAGGAGTCGCCGTCTTTCTTGGCGCGGGTGATCATGCCCGCCGGGTTGGACCCGAAGTCGGGCTCGGTCAACCCGAAACATCCGATGGCCTCTCCGCTGGCCATCTTGGGCAGCCAGCGTTCTTTCTGGGCATCGCTTCCGAAAGAGTAAATGGGGTACATGACCAGCGCGCCCTGTACCGAGGCGAAGCTGCGCAGTCCGCTGTCGCCGCGCTCCAGTTCCTGCATGATGATGCCGTAAGCGGTGCTGCCCAATCCGGCGCAGCCGTAACCCTCGAGATTGGCACCGAAGACACCCAGTTCGCCCAGCTTGGGGACCAGGTCCATGGGGAAGGTCCCCGCCATGTAGTGGTCTTCGATAACCGGCATCACCTCTTTATCGACGAAAGAACGAAGGGTCTCCTGGATGAGCCTCTCCTCATCGCTGTAGAGATCCTCCAAAAGCATGAAATCGACACCCTCAAATCCCATGAGGCGCACTATAGCACAGGCCCTATTGCCGTGAACGCGGGGCAGACTTCCCTTGAGGGGCCTTCTCGGGTAGGCTTGGAGATATGCGCAAACGAATACTTTTTGCGGCGCTTTCGGTGCTCTTGCTGGCGGCGGGATGCGGAGGCGCTCCGCCAGTTCAAGCCGAGAAGGAGGGGCAACCGTTGGACTACGCCATCGCCATCCACGGGGGCGCCGGGGTCATCCCCCGCGATATCGACCCAGAGATCCGCCAGGGCTATGAAGATTCCCTCAAGCAGGCCCTCGAACTGGGACGCTCCATGCTGGAGGAAGGCCGCGCTTCGCTGGACGTGGTGGAAACCGTCATCCGCACTCTCGAGGATGATCCCCGTTTCAACGCCGGCAAAGGCGCCGTTTACACCTGGGAGGGCCGCCATGAACTGGACGCGTCCATCATGGACGGCCGCGACCTGTCCTGCGGAGCCGTGACAGGAGTCAAGACCGTCCGCCACCCCATCACCCTGGCGCGCAAGGTGATGGAGGAAACCCGTCACGTCTTCCTCTCCCATGACGGCGCCGAGACGTTTGCCCGACAGATGGACCTGGAACGCGTCGAGAACAGCTTTTTCGACACCGAAAGGCGCCGCAAACAATGGCAGGAGATGCGCGACCGGGCCGAACAGGAAATGGGCACCGTCGGGGTGGCCGTCCTGGACAAGAACGGCGACCTGGCCGCCGGAACCTCGACCGGAGGCATGACCGGCAAGCGCTGGGGACGCATCGGCGATTCCCCCGTGGTGGGCGCCGGAACTTACGCCGACAACCGCAGCGTGGCGGTGTCCTGTACAGGAACCGGAGAGGAGTTCATCCGCAACGTGATAGCCTATCAAGTGTCGGCCCTGATGACCTTCAAAGGCTTGTCGCTTCAAGAGGCCGCCGAGGAAGTCATCCACAAGACGCTGAAGAAGGGCGACGGCGGCCTCATCGCCGTCTCTCACCGAGGCGAAATCGCCATGGTCTTCAACAGCGACGGGATGTTCCGCGGCGCCGCCGATTCCAGCGGACGCTTTGAAGTGGCCATCTGGGATTGAAGGGGCCGCCGCAAGCGTATTGTGAACCTATTCCGGCGATCCATCGTTTCACAGGATGCGACGTCGAAGAATCAAACCCAACAATCAGAGTAGTTGTTTGTCCATGATTGATCTCATCTCGATCCGTTACCGGCCGATAGCACTAGCCCTGAGCCTGACCTTGGGCCTTACCCCGGCGTTGGCTCAACGGCGGGCCCAAGACGACCGTCCCAACCTGCTGGTGGTGACTTTCGACACCACCCGCGCCGACCGTCTCCAACCCTATGGATTCGAAGGCGCGCGCACTCCCACCATCGACCGGCTGGCCCGCGAAGGCGTCCTCTTCGAGCACTGCAACAGCCAGTCGCCCCAGACCCTTCCCAGCCATAGCTCCATCTTCACAGGCCAGTACACCATCACCCACAACGTGCGCAGCAACGGGCAGAAGCTCGAGGAAGACGCCATTACCCTGGCCGAAATCCTGACGGTTGAGGGCTATCAGACGGGAGCCGTGGTGGCTACGGCCGCGCTGATGGAGACCTTTAACCTCGATCAGGGCTTCGCCACCTACGACGACGACTTCGAAGATCCGGCCTTGACCAAAGCGTTCAAGGGCTTTTTCCGCTTCTTCTCCAGGGGCAAGGTCAACATGACCACCACCCGTCCCGCCAACCGGGTGTCCCGCTTGGGACGCAACTGGTTGAACAAGGCGGCCAAGAAAAAGCGCCCCTTCTTCCTGTGGCTGCACTTTTTCGATCCCCATTCTCCCTACGTCTACTATCCCGATTTCGACCGTCCCTCGGTGCAGCGCGAGGACGGGCCGGAAAACGAGCATGGCGAACTGGAAGAGAACTACATCAACGAGATCGAATTCGCCGACTACTACCTTGGCAAGGTCATCGACCATATGGAAACGCTGGGCCTTCTCGACAATACCTTGGTCGTCTTCACCGCCGATCACGGAGAAAGCCTGGGAGAACACGACTACCAGGGACATCGCCAGGAGGTCTACGAACACATCATTCAAGTGCCCCTGATCATGCGCTTCCCCTCTTCGCTGCCCGCGGGCACCAGGCTCGAAACCCCCGCCATGCTGATCGACATCGCTCCCACCGTGCTCAAGCTGCTGGGAGTGCCCTATCCGGACAACGCCTTCCCCGGAGCCGATCTGATGGCGCTCGACCCTCGCCAGCCGCGGGAGCGTTTCGCTCTTGCCGTCAAGCTCTTTACCAAGTCTCCCATCCGCACCGCCATGTACTACGGCGAACACAAGTACGTGCTCTTCGACGACCCCGAGCTGAACCAGCTCTTCGCCTTCCGCAGCGACCACGACGAACTGCATAACCTGCTGTCCGGCGCGCGTCACGGCCTGACATCCTCCAACGGCGCCAACGGGGCCTCCTCAACCGCGGGTCCCTCCGGCGACGGCACCCTCGCCCCCGCAACCCACAGGTTGCCGGACATCGACTGGGAAGCGCGCATCCAGGAGTGGTTCAGGCGCTTCGAGGAACTGACCGTCAGCGACTTCAAGATGACCGTCGAGCAGATGGAGGCCTTGCGCAGTTTGGGGTACATTCAGGACTGAGCAGCCCGTATCGTCAGACCATCACATGAAAGCGGGAGCTCTCGTCGGAGCCTCGTGCAGTGCGTCAGAAGCTCTGAGCCACCCTGTCGCGTTATTCCACGCTTTCAGACCTTTGCCGTCTGAAACTTAGGGTGGCGCCGCCGTCTCGCTTTGCGCTCGCCGGGGCTGACCCTGGGCTGACGACTCGCTCGCCTTCAGCGAGCCCGGACTTGACTTCTAGCTGGGCAATGGAAGCACCTCTACAGAAACCCTTCTAAAGGGGTGGAATAACGAGCCTTCGAAGTGTCATGTTGAAGACTTTTGCGACACCCTCTTCCAGGGTTCTTTCGAACTTCGCATATCGCACCTCGAACTTGGCAAGGCCCCGGCTCAGAACTTATGACCAGCAGCACTAGCGGGGAGAAGAGCGGTTCAATGACGGCAAGCGCCAGCCCTAAGAGCGAGTTAAAGCCGCTGGTGAGGCTTGCCCTTCCTCTCATCGTCATCAACCTGGGCTACCAGTGCATGTCTCTGGTCGATACCGCTCTGGCGGGGCGCATCGACGAGCTCTCGCTGGCAGCCGTGGGGCTGGGGAGTACGGTCTTCTTCCTGGGCGCGGTGTTCGGAATCGGAGTCTCCGCCGGTGTCGACCCGCTGGCTTCCCAAGCCCTGGGAGGAGGACGCTTCAGAGACGCCCGCAAGGCCATGTGGCACGGCATCTACGGCGGACTCCTGATCGTGCTCCCGGTAGCCGCCTTCATCCTGGCGCTGGCTTACTCGCTGGAATGGATGGGAGTCGAGCCTCAACTGGCCGCCCACACCCGGCGCTACATTTGGGGCCGGATGCCCTCCCTGCCACCTCTTTTCACCCTGATGGCGGTGCGCGCCTACCTGCAAGCCTCTCACTACCCCCGTCCCATCGTGGTGGCCACCTTGACGGCCAACGTCTTCAACCTGACCGCCAACTGGCTGCTCATATGGGGCGATGAGGGACTGACCTACCTGGGACTCCCCGCCATGGGACTGCCTCCCCTGGGCGTCGTCGGCATTGGACTGGCCACCGCCGTGGCCACCTTTTCTCAACTGCTTATCCTCATCAAGCCGCTGAGCAGCCTCGATCCCGGTCCCGGAGAGGGATCTGTGTCGGCCTTTCGGGCACGGCGTCTCAGACGGCACTTTTCCATCGGGCTTCCCATCGGCTTTCAACTGATGGCCGAAATGGGGATCTTTGCCGCCGTGGGAATACTGGCCGGGACGCTGGGGACCTTGCCCATGGCCGCCCACCAGATCGCCCTGCAACTGGCCGCCTTCACCTTCATGCTTCCCCTCTCCCTGGGGGAGGCCACCTCGGTTCAAGTAGGACGCGCCATCGGCCGCGGCGACACGCCCGCGGCCCGCTGGGCGGGTCTTTGCGGAATCCTGCTGGGGGGCGGCGTGATGCTGATGGCCGCCATCTTCATGTGGACCCTGCCCCAGGCTTTCGCCAGGATCGTCAGCAGCCAGCAGGAAGTCATCGAACTGGCCTCCGGACTCATCATAGTGGCCGGATTCTTCCAGATCTTCGACGGTATCCAGGCCGTCAGTTCGGGTTGCCTGCGAGGAGCCGGAATGACCCGCTGGGCCATGCTGGCCAACGTCTTCTGCTACTGGATCATCGGATTCCCTGCAGCCTTCCTGATGGCTCTGCCGCTGGGGTGGGGCGCACCGGGACTGTGGTGGGGACTGACCGTGGGATTGGGGATGGCGGCCGTCATCCTGAGCATCAAGTTCGCCTGGGTGAGCCGGCGGCCCATTGCCGCCCTGGAAACGGCCTGACAGCCGTCACTTCTCGACCGGCAAAGACGACCAGCGCGAGCGAAGCTCTCTCAAGTCCTCGACCAATCGGTCGAAGCGCTGCTGCAACTCGCCCAGCCCCTGGGGAGTCAAGCGGCCGAAAGGCCGGGCCAGCAGAGTCTTGTCGTGATCGAGAATGCGGACCTGCACCTCGATCTGGCCCTTGGCCCACAGGTTGACCGGCATGGAACTGACCATGGCCCGGTCAAGCACCTTGGCCAGCCGTGAGACCTGTGCATCCCCGAGCGGCAGCGGCGACTCTTGGCCCAGTTCTCGCCCCGGATAATAAGGGCGTACCCAGGCCTTTCCCTTCTCGACTTGCATGATCTGGCCGGGCTGGCTGCCCTCTTCGGGCAAATCGACGAAGAGCAGACGCAGCGCCTCCAGGCCCAGGACGCCCTCACTCAGCTTGCTCAATCCGTCGCTAAGATCGTCCGCCGTTACCCCCCGCTTCTGAGCCAGGGGGGCTATCCGGTCCAACAGAACTCCAGCCAGGGGGACCAATCGCGCAGACTGCTCGCCGTCGGCCAACTGGCGGGAGACCTTACGCCGCTCCTCGACGCTCAATTCCACCTGACAGGAAATGCGCAGCGGTCCCTCTCCTTCCCCGGACTCCTTTTTGCCGCCGTAAAGAGGTTTCAGTTCGGCGAATCCGCGCTCCAGCAGAATCCCCAACAACTCGACCCGCTCGGAGTCCTCCAGAGGGAGCTGGACGCGCTGGTCCCAAATGGCCACGCCGGAAGGAAAGACCTCCAGGTTGCGGGCGCCCCTCTCGTCGGTGCAGTCCACGCGCAGGTAGTAGGGACCCGCCTCCTGGCGCACCCGTCCAATGACCTCGGACAAGTCCTCGGAGTGGCCCTCGGCTTCCTGCTCTTGCCGGGCCGACAAGCTCACCGTCACCAACAGGGCGCCTATCAAAGCCCAAAAGGTTAGGGAAAATCGGCTCATGACCGCGCGAGGATACCAACAGAATCTCTCCGGTGACAAGCGGTCCCTGCCTTAAACTTATTGACAAAACGGGCCGAAAAGGGTAGAAGGGAGCGAACTTTTGATTGGTTTTTCCAATGCTTGAAGCATTGGAAAGTGCATACACTGCTTGCTAGAGAAAGGTCAACCAATGTATCATTCGCGAACGGCTCTTGTCGTTCTCTGCGGCCTGTTGCTGTCCTTCGGCGCCCTGCCGGTGTTGGCGCAGAGCGATGTGGCCCTGGAGAAGATCCAGAAACACGCGGCCAACCGCCCCCTCGAGTCTCTCAGGTCGGCGGCGGCTGAAGCGCGGCTCTTAGGATATCGGCCCGGCCCCCCGCGCGAGATCATCAACTACCGCGGCGAGCCCGTCGGCCCTTCTCAGGACGGCGGACCTTCGCTGCCCGACGTCCTGTTGCAGGAAACCACAGGCAACGCCCTCACGTCGGTAAGCTCAGGTTTTCCGGGAGCTGGCAACGATGACAACGCCAGCGTCCTGGGATTCCTGGTTGCGCCCCCGGACACCGACGGCGACGTGGGCCCCAATCACTACGTGCAGATGATCAACCTGCTGACCACTATTTATGACAAGAACGGGAACGTGCTCATGGATGGTCCCTTTCCCAGCAATGCTTTTTGGGCCGGTATCGGGGGGAACTGCCAGGCCTTCAACCAGGGGGACCCGATCGTCCTCTACGACGATCAGGCTGACCGATGGCTGGTGAGCCAGTTCGCTTTCCCGAGTAACCTGAGCAGCTTCTCCCAGTGCGTGGCCATCTCTCAGACCGGAGATCCCACCGGCGCCTACAACCGATATGAATTCTCATTCGACAATATCGGCTTCAACGACTATCCCAAGCACGGAATCGTATCCGACTCCATCACCATGATCGCCAACCTGTTCCGTCCGCGGGGGCCCTTCTTTAACTTCGACGGGACCTTTCTGGGAGTGATGGACAAGGATGCCATGTACGCCGGCAACCCGGCCACCCTGATCGGCTTCAACATCGGCCGCAACGAATTCGGTTTCGTGGCCGGCGATCTGGACGGTGCGGGAAGCGCGCCGGCTCTCTTCGGCACGGCCATGTCGCAGAGCAACCTCTTCGACATCTGGCAGATCGACGTCGACTGGAACACCGAGAACGCCTCGGTGTCGCGAATCGCGGAAATTCCCATCACGCCCTTCGACGCCGACCTGTGCGGGGCTTCGCGGGAAGCCTGCGTACCCCAGCCCGACAACGGTCCGGCGCTGGAAGCCCTTTCCGACCGGCTTATGCACCGCCTCCAGATCCGCGACTTCGGGACTCACCGCAGCATGGTGACCGCCCACACGGTCGACGTGGGCGGCGGACGCGCCGGAATCCGCTGGTACGAAATGCGGGAGACGGGCGGAACCTGGTCCCTTTACCAGGAAGGCACCTTCGGACCCGCCGACGGAGAACACCGTTGGATACCCAGCGCGGCCATGAACGCCGCCGGAGACATCGGCATCGGCTACCTGATTTCAAGCCCCAACACCTTCGTCTCGACGGCGGTTGCGGGTCAGTCGGCCGCCAACAGCGGCAGCGGCGTCCTCGACGCCGAGGAAGTGATCTGCGCCGCCGGATCGGGCGTCCAGACCGACGTCAACCGTGCCGGCGACTACTCGGCCACGGCTGTCGATCCGGTCACCGACTCCTTCTGGCACACCAACGAAGTCTTCGAGACCACCGGAGCATTCCAGTGGAGCACCTTCGTGTGCGAGTTCAGCGTGGGCGACGGCAACATCCCGCCCACCGCCTCCTTTACCTTCAACTGCAACAACCTGGATTGCAGCTTTGACGGCAGCGGTTCCACTGACAGCGATGGAACCATAGCCAGCTACGACTGGGATTTCGGCGACGGATCCTCGGCCAGCGGCCAAACGGCCAACCACAGCTACGCGGCCGAAGGCGATTACACCGTCACGTTGACCGTCACCGACGACGGCGGCGCTACCGGCAACGATTCGCAGACAGTCAGTGTCGATGACGGGATCAACTCGCCTCCCACCGCTTCCTTCACCTTCAACTGCACCGATTTGAGTTGCAGCTTCGACGGCGGCGGATCGAGCGACAGCGACGGAACCATTGCCAGCTACGACTGGAACTTCGGAGACGGGTCCTCGGCCAGCGGTGAGACCGCCAACCACACCTATGCGGCGGAAGGCGATTACACCGTCACGCTCACCGTCACAGACGACGGCGGCGCCAGCGACATCGACTCGCAACTGGTTTCGGTCACCGAGCCTCCGGTCGTCCCCATCAGCCTGAGCGCGGTGGGCAGCAAGGAGAGGGGTCTGCAAAAGGCTGACCTGACCTGGAGCGGAGCCACCACCTCCAACGTCGATGTCTTCCGCAACGGCGTGCTCATCGCCACCACTGCCAACGACGGAGCCTTCCGCGACAACATCAACCAGCGCGGCTCAGGCACCTACGTCTACCAGGTGTGCGAGGAGGGAACCTCGGTCTGCTCGAACGAAGCGACAGTCAACTTCTAGTCGAGCTGCCTCATATCGCCGAGAGCAATTAGGTCATCACCGCGGGCGCTGGAATTTGACCCGTGTGTGAACCTGTTGGGCACCTAGTGCTGCCAGTCATAAAACTCTGAGCCAGGGCCTTGCCAAGTTCGAGGTGCGATATGCGAAGTTCGAAAGAACCCCGAAGGGGCGCAATTCGCCAGCCCAGAGACTGTGTTGGAAGTCAAGTCCGGGCTCGCTGAAGGCGAGCGATTCGCCAGCTCAGCGACTGTGTTGAAAGTCAAGTCCGGGCTCGCTGAAGGCGAGCGATTCGTCAGCCCAGGGTCAGCCCCGGCGAGCGCAAGCGAGACGGTGGCGCCACCCTGGGTTTCGAGGGCAAAGGTCTGAACGCTGAAAGCGTGGGATAACGCGACAGGGTGGCTCGAAACTTCTGACGCACTGCACTGGTTCAGACCGCTTCCAACGAATACCCCACGGGCGGTGCCGGCAGATCCGTCGGCACCGCTTTTTCGTGGCATGAGGGTTTTTGTGGAGGGCGCTTAGTCGCCGCGCAGAGCCACCACCGGATCAACCTTCAGGGCCCGCCGCGCCGGGCGCAGTCCGGCCAACAACGCCGACAACAGCAGGACGGCCAGCACTCCCAACAGCGTGGGAGGATCGAAGGAGTCGACGCCGAAGAGCAATCCCTCCATCGCTTGACCCAGCCAGAGGGCCCCGACCACTCCCATCGCCGTCCTTGCTCGCGAAGGGCCTCAGAGACATCCAGGCCCCAGGCGCGGCGGGCTGGAGCCAAACCAAAGAGCAAGGCCGAGAGCAGGGTCAAGAGCAAAGTCAAAGCCAGGGCCCGTTCATCCACAGCCACTGTCTGCAGGCGGGGAATCCCCGGAGGATTCAGCGTGCGTAGCCAGGAAACGGCTCCAAAGGCGATCAGCACGCCCGAGATTCCGCCCAAGGTCGACAGCACCAGGCTCTCGGAGAGCAGTTGCCCGGCTAATCGCAGGCCTCCCGCGCCCAGGGCCCCCCGAACCGCCAGTTCCCTGCGCCGTGCCTCGGGCGGGCCATCCCCCGCGCTCAGGTTGAGGCCGCGGACGTTGTGCAGCCCGATCTGCTGCAAGCCGGGAAGTCCTTGGCGAAAGTCCTCGTACTCGGGAACGGAGATCGAACCCCGCGGAAAATCAGGCCAGTGGTTCCAGATCTTGACCAGCGTGGACGGCTGCCGATAGGGCAGAGGCTCCAGAAGTACGCCGCTGATCACACTGAAAATGGCTGTGTTGGAACCTATGCCCAAGGCCAGGGTGAGCACGGCAATCAACGAGAAAACGGGGTTCTTGACGACTTGGCGCAATCCGAAGCGCAAGTCCTGATGCAGGGTTTGCATGACGACTTCTCCTCTGTGACGAAAGGTGGACGTCCCCGGACGCTTGCCAGGCCCGGCCAGAGCGGCTAACGCAGCCAGGGTCTGCTTCCAATACCAGATGCGGGCGGCAGCTCCTCCGCTGCGACGCTCATGCCGGCAGGCCTCTTCTTCCAGATCTCCCAGCAGGAATTCCTGCTGGGCTGAAGGGATGCCCCATTGCAGAAGGCGGCGGGCCAGAACGGGCGGACGGAAGCGGCGGCTCATGGGGTCTCCGTTTTCTCGTCCAAGCCCTCGGCCATGCGGCGCAGGGCCTGCAAGGAACGCTCCAGCGCCCTGGCGCCCAGAGGCTCGACGCGATAGAACTTCTTGCGCCGTCCGCCCCTTTCGGCCGTGGGCTGGCCGATGCGGCAGGACACGCATCCCTTCTCCTGCAAGCGCTCCAGAGTCTTGTAGACGGTTCCCAACGAAGTCTCGCGCCCAGCCTGGCTGAGCAGCTCTTCGCGCACCGTTACTCCATAGGCGTTCTCCCCCAGACGCATCAGCGCCAGCAGCACCAATTGTTCGAATTCCCCGAGATGAAAATCAGTCACGCGGCCTACTCTGCTCTATTTGTCCGACAAAGTCAAACAAAAGGCGGCTTGGCCTGCCCGACCGCGTCTTGCTAAGATTCCAGCCTCACCTTATGACCTCTCGATTGGGCGAAGCAGAGAAAGGGCGAGCATGAGCGATTTCGTTGCGGCAGTGGACCAGGGGACGACCAGCACCCGCTTCATGATCTTCAACCATCAGGCCAAGGAGATCGGCAAGCACCAGTTGGAACACGAGCAGATCATGCCCGAGCCGGGCTGGGTGGAACACGATCCCGTCGAAATCGCCAACAATATCGCCACCGTCATCGAAAACGCCCTCAGCCGGGCTCAACTCACCTCCGACGACCTGAGCGCGGTGGGTGTCACCAACCAGCGCGAGACGGCCATCGTCTGGAATCCCAAGACGGGACGCCCCTGGTACAACGCCATCGTGTGGCAGGACACCCGCACCCAGGACATGGTTTCCCGCCTCAACCGGGAGGGGCAGGCCGAGCTCATCAGGGCCAAGACCGGCTTGCCGCCCGCCACCTACTTTTCGGCCACCAAGGTGCGCTGGATCCTGGACAACGTCTCGGGGGTAAGGGAGGCGTCCGAGAGGGGCGAGGCGGTCTTCGGGAATCCCGACACCTGGGTCATTTGGAACCTCACCGGAGGTCCTCGGGGAGGCAAGCACATCACCGACGTCACCAATGCCAGCCGCACCCTGCTGATGAACCTTCAGACGCTGGACTGGGACGAGGAACTGCTGGAGATCTTCGACATTCCCCGGGCCATGCTGCCCGAGATTCGCCCCTCCTCCGATCCCGAGCCTTACGGGCTGGTGCGCAGCAAGGTACCGGGCAGCAAGGAGGTCCCCATCTGCGGCGATCTGGGCGATCAGCAGGCGGCCACGGTAGGGCAAGCCTGCTTCCATCCGGGCGAGGCCAAGAACACCTACGGCACGGGCAACTTCATGTTGCTCAACACCGGCACCGAGATCTGTACCTCTCAAGCCGGACTCTTGACGACACCCTGCTATCGGCTGGGCGATGAGAAGGCGGTCTATGCGCTGGAAGGCTCCATCGCCGTCACCGGATCGGCGGTGCAGTGGCTGCGCGATCAATTGGGCGTTATTCGCGAAGCCGGCGAGGTGGAAAGCCTGGCCAATTCGGTAGAAGACAACGGCGGCACCTATTTTGTGCCGGCCTTTTCGGGCCTCTTCGCGCCTTACTGGCGTCCTGACGCCCGCGGGGCCATCGTGGGACTCTCGCGCTTCAACACCAAGGGACATTTGGCCCGCGCCACCCTGGAGGCCATCTGCTATCAGACCCGCGACGTGGTGGAGGCCATGGAAAAGGACTCGGGGGTGGCCCTGGAAGTCCTCAAGGTGGACGGAGGCGCCACCGTCAACGACACCCTGATGCAGTTGCAGGCCGATATTCTGGGCGTCCCGGTAGAGCGTCCCAAGGTGCTGGAGACCACCGCCCTGGGAGCGGCCTACGCGGCTGGATTAGCGGTAGGATATTGGGGAGGAACCGAGGACCTGGCGGCCAACTGGCGCAGCGACCGCCAATGGGACCCGCGCTGGAGCGATGAGCAGCGGGAAGAAGGCTACGCGGGTTGGAAAAAGGCCGTCCAGCGAACTCTGGACTGGGTGGAAGAAGAGTAGCCGGGAGAGAAAGAGATGAATCACATGGTGAGGGCGGGGGTCTTGCTGGCCGTCCTTTGGCTCACGTGTCCTTCCCCCCTGGCCCAGACGGTGGAGAGCCGGCTGGGGCTGCAGGAACTCAACCAGGATTTTCAGGACCTGGTCGAGAAGGCCAATCCCTCCATCGTGCAGATCTTCGTCACCGGCTACGCGCCGGTCGAGGACGGCGCCTTCGTGGGTTCGGGCTTGCCGCGCCTGCGCAGCGGCGGATCAGGGGTGGTTGTCGATTCCTCGGGCTATATCCTGACCAACCACCACGTGGTGGAAAACGCCACCAAGATTCAGGTCCGCCTGGCCCGGCCGCCGCTTGAAGGAGACAGCGACCAATCCATTTTGCGCCCTCTTATGCCCGCCCAGGGCGCCCACCTGGTGGGGTTCGACCGGGAGACCGACCTGGCCCTGCTCAAGGTGGAGGGGGAGGACTTGCCCTCCCTGCCGCTGGGTGATTCCGACCGGCTTCGCCAGGGTCAACTGGTGATGGCGTTCGGCGCTCCTCTGGGACTGGAGGGATCGGTGACGCTGGGCGTGGTCAGTGCCGTGGCCCGCCAACTGGAGCCTGAAGACCCCATGGTCTACATCCAGACCGATGCCCCCATCAATCCCGGCAACAGCGGCGGTCCGCTGCTCAACATGGAAGGCGAGATCGTGGGCATCAACACCCTCATCTTCAGCCAGTCGGGAGGCAATGAGGGAATCGGCTTCGCGGCCCCTTCCAACATCGTCCGCAACGTCTATGAGCAGATCAAGACGCACGGACGGGTGCGGCGGGGAATCATCGGCGTCCACGCCCAGACCATCACTCCCTTGCTGGCCCAGGGTCTGGGGCTGGAACGCTATTGGGGCGTCATCCTGGGCGACGTATTGCCCTCCAGCCCGGCCAGCCAGGCGGGGCTGCAAGTCGGCGACATCGTCCTCACCCTGGACGGCAAGCTGATGGAGAACGGACGCCAGTTCGACGTCAATCTCTACCAGTATTCGGTCGGCGACAGCGTAACGCTCGAAGTGCTGCGCCAGGGTGAAAGGCTGACCCGCAGCGTTCAGGTGATCGAGCGTCCCGAAGACCCCGAGCGCTTCAGCCAGATGGTCGACCCCGAGCGCAACCTGGTTCAGCCCCTGGGCGTGCTGGCCATCGACATTTCCCCCGAGATCGCCGCTTTGCTGCCCTCTCCCCGCAAGCTGGGAGGCGTCCTGGTAGCCGCCCGCGCCCTGGATGCGCCCCAGTACAACGGCGGCCTGCGGCCCGGCGACATCCTCTACGGTGTCAACCGTACGGACATCACCAGTCTGCGCCAACTGCGCCAGGCCCTTTCCGACATCAAGACGGGGCAGCCCATCGTGCTGCAGGTGCTGCGCCAGGGCCGTTTCCGCTACCTGGGCCTGATCAAGGAATAGGGCGAAAGGCAGGCCCGGATGGCGAGCCAAAGAACCGGCCGCCCGTCCGGTGAAGAGAAAGGGGTCAAAAAATCAGGCTGAGATTAAGGCCATCTGTGCTAGAATTCGACGCCGATGAAAGTAAGGGCACTCGCACAAAATCTACGCCACCAGAGTAACCTCGATTCCCGCTCCGAGCGCAATTTGGCAGTCGCTATCCTGCGCCAGGCCTGGCATGAAGCCGTGCTCGACCTGACGGCCGTCAAGCGTCACTCGCGCAAGGACTACCGCCAACTCAAGAAGCAGGCCATCGACTGGATCAGCAGCGATGAGGACGGTTTTACCTACTGGTGCGAGCTGGCCGACGTCGATCATCGCGCCATCCGCCAAAAACTCAGCGCCCGCCTGAGCGTCCAACGCCCCCCTCTGCAAGCCTAAGCCAAGAGTCGCAGGTCAACTCCCCCGCTGCCTGCCGTGCCAGCAAGCCGCCAGGCAACATCCTGCATTTGGGCAGACCTTCGAAATCGG